>JAHHJO010000212.1:0-7068 GCA_018680275.1 Bacteroidia bacterium | reverse complement strand
CAATGCAAAAAGAGACAGCACCAATAATCTTAGTCCGGCTAATGAAGAACTTTTCAGGATCATCGATAGTATTAATCTCAAAACAACATTCTGGTTGAGCTTTAGTAATAATTATTTCCAGGATTTGGATCAGGAAAAATCAATGGAAAAAGCGACCGAATTAGTAGATTTTATTTGTGCAAAGGCCGCAGATCTTGATTGTAAGGTTGCACTTTACAATCATAAAGGATGGTTTGGTAGCCCATATAATCAGATAAAGCTTATCAAGGCATTGCCTCAATGGCATCTTAAAATGGTATATAATTTTCATCACGCACATGATTATATTAATGACTTCACAACAATTGCCAGGCTAATTCAACCATACCTGGTAGCGGTCAATCTTAACGGAATGGAAAAAGACGGTGCAAAAATCCATCCCCTGGGAGAAGGGAATCTCGAAAGAGATATGATTAGTATACTGATAAATGAAGGGTTCAACGGTCCATGGGGATTATTGGGACATGTTGAGAATGAAGATGTCCAAATTGTGCTGGAAAGGAATCTTCATGGTCTTGAAAAACTATTAGAGAATCATTAAGAATTCAAATTGGTCAGTTTCCTGATTGGTTAACAGGTGTTTTGGCTTTTCACGCATGACATTTATCCAGAATATCAATGAACCTGTAGAATCAATTTGATATCCCCGACAAAGTTTTCAATATTTATTAATATAAAAAATATCTTATGTCAAAAAACAATGCATCCGGGCATAGCAGCAGTGCTGTATATGGTCTTGGTTTTATTGGAGCCGCATTTTATTTCATTTCACATGCCACATCATTTATGATGGGACTTATGGGTGTGCTTAAAGCCCTCGTTTGGCCAGGGTACCTTGTTTATAAGGCACTCGAATATATGGGGGCTTAACAAAATATTTTCATTTATATAAAGGAGTTGGACTTCAATATTTCACAGCAATAAAATAGTATCCTAAAAAAGTTAACTTTGCAAAGTTATTTTCAAACTTGAACTGGTAGCCTGTCTATTTGCTTGATTTTGGACGTAGCGTTTTTTGCTAATTAAAAAAATTAAAGCATATATGGCAGACAGTTATAACAAAAAAGAAAGAGCTAAAAAGAAAAACAAAAAAAGAAAGGAGAAAGCAGAGAAAAGACAGCAAAAAAAACTCCAAACTGAATCACGTCCTGAGTTCATGTACCTGGATGAACATGGAAACTTAAGTTCAACCCCCGTACCCCGTGAAGAACAAACAAAAGTTGCACTCGAAGATATTGAAATCAGTATCCCAAAAAGCGACGCAACTGAAGATGTTGACCCTGTAAAAACAGGTACCGTAAAATTTTATGACAATGAAAAAGGATATGGTTTTATTAAAGCCAATGACAGCCGACTGGATTATTATGTTAATGCAGGTGGCCTCCTGGAATCAATCAAGGAAAACGATACCGTTGTTTTTGAACTTGAAAATGGCATAAAAGGCCCCGTCGCAGTGAATGTCAAGTTATCGAAATAACTCAACTTAGTAGAACAAGCCTAAAGAATACAATTTCACCTGAAAATAATTTCCTCTGAAAAAATACCTTGGTCTCAAACAAATTGAAACCAAGGTATTTTAATTTATAGGGTTTACATTTATTATATCAGTTTTGAGTAACCCTGTTCAAGTAAATCTTTGTCTGCGTTCTTATAAAAATTTAAAAGAACAAGACTGTCTTGAATTACTTCCTTGAGCTCCATTTATACGGATGCTCTCTCCATTTATTTATTGTAATAGATTTAGCATAAAAAAGATGATACAGATCATGTATTGATACTGATATAAGTCATTGAAACAGCCCAAATCGTGGTATACATTGCTTTAAAATTAAGAAATATTCGAACATATGTTCATTTGTTCATATTGTGGATATAATACAAAGAAAAGCTATTGCTACCGGATAACTGGAAAATGGATAGAGACTGCTCTATCCATTTTTTTTTAGTTGATCCGGGGCTCATTATACAACCAAAAAATATTTACAATGAAAAAGTTATTTAAGTATTTCGTTTTACTGGGATTACTTCCCTTGATTTTTACCAACTGTAAAGATGACGACGTCATACCTGAAAAAACAGAATTTGAGCAGTTAACAGAATACATGGTTTCCAGTGACCTGGACCTTTCCAATGTTTTGAGCGGCTGGGTAAAACCTGCCGGAACAATAAACGTTGATGTTACTGATTATTCTGTTCCCGATTATTATGTAATTGATTTACGCTCAGCTACAGATTTTAATGCAGGCCATATTAAAGATGCCCATAATACAACATTGGCCAATGTGCTGGATGAGGCTGAAAATGCAGCCGGCAAACCTATTATTGTAGTATGCTACACTGGTCAAACAGCTGCAAGAGCTACTGGTGCTTTACGTTTGATGAAATATGAAGCCTATAGTTTGAAATGGGGCATGAGTGGCTGGCATTCAGGGTTAAGTGGCAAATGGGAATCTAATGCTACAGATTATGCATCACCTAACTGGGTAACAACAGGTGATCCGATACCGAATGTAGAATTTAATCCTCCTGCAATCAATACAAACATGACTGAAGGCTCAGATATCCTTGAAAATCGCGTAAGATATATCCTGAGCTTACCATGGACAGTTTCCAAAACAAATGTTCTGGACAACCCTACAGATTACTTCATTAACAATAAGTGGCCTCTGGCTTCCTGGGAAGAATATGGTCATATTGATGGTGCATATCGTATCGATGAAGAACTGAATATTACAGGATTGAAATATCTCGATCCTTCTGCCGACATCGTAACATATTGTTACACCGGACAGACATCTGCAATTACAACAGCCTGGTTACAGGCATTGGGATATGACAACGCAAAGAGTCTCACATTTGGGGTAAATGGTATTGCCCATAGTGCACTGGTTGATGGCACGGTAGGATCCGCACATAAGAAATCCTGGAAAGGAGAAGGATCTGGAAGTGAAAACAACTTCGGTTATTATGATGGTGATGGCAACTTTTATGGACCAATATAAAATATAGTTAAGATCCGGGGTGGAAATGGCTGGTTAGTCTTGCCACCCCGGTTCATATAACCAATGATTAATCTTTAAAAGCTATTGTCATGAAACAACTCATAATTATAATATGTACTTTATTCCTTATCTCGCCACTTTATGTGAACGGACAAGGATGTATGGAACCTAGCTCTGATGATGGGGTATCAGTTGTAGGATATATACAACCACAGGTTGAATACCGATTCCTGGGTGATGACCTGAGAGCTAACAACCTTGACGAAAGTTCTTTCTACTTCAACCGGGTTCGTTTGGGTGTTGTAGGAAGTATTCCCTATGATTTTTCGTACTATGCAATGACTGAATTGAGCCCTACAAAAGGAGGCCCAATTATTCTTGATGCTTATGTGTCTTATAACAGACTGGGTCCTTGGGCCACAATATCTGTCGGACAATTCAGATCACCATTTGGTTTAGAGTTGTCGACACCTTGCCATAAATTACATACAATTAACAGATCCCAGGTCGTAGAAACCCTTGCCGGACCATTCCGTGATATGGGTTTCATGATTTCAGGTGGCACAGATACTTTAAGTTTCTTCGGTTCCAAAACCACGAATTTCTTTGGCTATAATATCGCCTTGATGAATGGTACCGGGAAGAATGTTATGGATGATAACCGAAAAAAAGATTTAGTCGGACGTGTCACTATCCATCCATTTGATTTTATTACAATTGGTGCCAGTTACCGATTTGGCAAGCATCCAACCCTGGTCGAAGGCGCAACAGATGACGAGCGTTCTCGATATGGTTTCGACTTAGAGCTCAAATACAATGACTTCATGCTGCAAGGTGAATACATCAGCGGTTCAGACGTTGGTTCATATACCACGGGAGGCGGCTGCGACGCTGGCGAAGTTATAGTTCACCAGGGGTCAGTAGACCGTGAAGGATTCATGGTACAAGCGATGTACAGAACACCGTGGAACTTACAGCCTGTGATCAAATTTGAAACCTACGATCCTAACATTATTGCAGAGGAAAGTAACGACCGGATAAATACCATGACTTTAGGATTAAATGTCTTTCCTAATGACTGGACACGTGTACAAATCAATTATCTCTATAATGCGGAAAAAGGGGCTGAAATACCGAATGACGAAATTCTGGTCCAGGTACAGGCATTATTCTAAAAGCTAAAAACGATTTAAAATTGTTTATAAATTTTAAAAATTCTATTTCATGAAAACGTTTAAAATATTTTGCTGGTCAATAGTTTTCGCTCTTTTTAGTGCTTTCTATGTCAATGCACAAACAGAAGTATTAGAAGCTCCCCAGGCAGATATCATCACCAATGTAGAGACAGATATTATTACTGCCAAGGAGTTTACTAAATTGATGAAAGCAAACAAAGATTTGGTAATCCTTGAGGCAAGCAAATCAAAAATATATAAAAAATCACACGTTAAAAACGCCATATATATCAATCATAACGATTTGAACCAGGATGGTGAAATAAAAGGACTGATCAAATCCAATGAGGAATTGGCCAGTTACTTTGGTTCAAAAGGTGTAAGTGCTGACAGTGAAGTAGTCATATATGATGACGGGTCACAAAAGTACTCTACTCGAGTGTACTGGATACTGAAATACCTTGGCGCAGACAATGTGAAAATATTACATAAGGATATGGATGCATGGGGTAAAGCCCGCATTTCTCTTACATCAAATGTACCGAAGATAAAACCGACGACATTCACCCTTAATCCAAACCCGGCTATTTTTGCCACAAAGGAAGATGTAAAAATCCTTCAGTCTAAAGATAATGCCATCTTGTTCGATGCAAGAACAAAAGCAGAATATGATGGTACATCTGAAAAACCTGCCAGTGATGGACACATTGTTGGTGCGGTCAACCTTGACTATAAAGATTTATTAACAGAAACGGGAGCCTTTAAATCAAAAGATGAGTTAATGGCAATAGCCTCGACTATGGGTATTACTCCGGGTACCGAAATCGTTGCGTACTGCAGAACCAGCGTAAGAGCTGCAGTAATTTTTGTAGCGTTCAGAAATATTCTGGGTTATGAAAATGTGAGAGTATATGATGGTGCTTATTTGGAGTGGGCAATTGATAGCCCTATAGTTCAATAGCTTCCCATAGTAATCAGAATTGGAAGCCCGCAGGCCATCACGGTCGACGGGCTTCTGTGTTTCTTGCTTAATCCCAAATGGGGATTACACATTCTTTCCCGGAATCTTCAAGCACTTTATCAAAATCTTCAAGCCCTTCATACATGACCATGCTATTAGGCTGATGACATTTCAAACAAACACCAACAGTCATAATTCTCTTTTGTTCCTCAATATTGAATGGCCTGGCGTTGGATCGCGTTGCTGCAATTTTATCCGGATATTCAAGGAATCCTATCCATGCATCCTGGGGGTGACCATCAAACTCGGAGGAAACATATTCAGATTCAAAAAACCATCGTCCATCTTTACCAGAATGCTTAAATTCAAGTTTTCCCCGACCATAACCTATGGCCAATGGGTCCTGGTGACATGAGACACAATCTCTACCTTTTGAGGTAGTATGTGCAGAAGTAGGAGAAAAAAGCCTATGAAAACGGAGTGAATCTTCATCACCTTTTGTATCTGGAAATGCGGATTGATCAACTGTGGCGATCATGCCTGGTATAAAAGTTTTTACCTTACGAGAAATATTGCTATCTGCATCCAGGTTTTCAACGACTCCAAGGGTTGGCGGACCCGCAAAGAATTCTCCAAGATATTCTTCCCATTTTCCATGAGTAGGCTTATGTGCAAGCAGATCATAACCATTTTGATTGGGATCATAGGCGGTATGACATCCTATACATTGCGGTGCCCAGGATGTGTGACATGCACTACAACTTAATGATTGGTGTGCATCACCCTTGGTACATATCGTATTTGGAGCGATCAAGGAAAGTTGCTCACCAGTGTTTTTTCGCAGAAGAGTAAGCTTGCCACTACTGTCAGATACAACATTAACATATGGTCTGCCTGATTCCTTCCCAACGACAAAAGTGTAGGAAGCTTCATCAATGCCACGGAGTTGAAGGATTTTTTTAGATTCAATATCAAGGGACTCATAAGATGACAATACCGGGGCTTGGTTTGTATGGCAATCCTCACATTGTATTTTTACAGCTTCTTCAGAGTGAAAATACCGGTTTCCATCCCCCATCACTTCAACAGCGGTATGACAATCAATACATTCCATTCCTGCCTTGTGGTGTACATCCGCACTAATGAATTCAAAGACACGTCCGTCTTCCAATAAGCGGTACCTTTCATCATTCGGCATTTCCGATTTACTCAATCGTGTTTCGTGCCAACCTTCATAATTTGTAGAAATTCGACCTGAGCGGCTGTGGCAGCCAAAGCAGTGTTCATTCGTCACATTCAGGTTAATAGCAGGATGAATATCCAGTTCTATAGTTTTTTTACTGTCAATATATTCCTGGTGAGCAATAAGATTTGCTTCAGTATAGTCCAGGTGACAGGCGATACATCCGCCTCCCCGGGAAAGTTCGGATACAGGCGCTGGCTCCGACTTTTCATTTCCCAGATGACATGAAGCACACAAATGTCGAAAGTGATCATCCGAAGGAATATCATTGGTTAACTCCCTGACATTCGCATGGGCTGAAAGCACTTCTGAATCACCGAAAAAAAATCGGTTCACAGTGACCGCCCCCGACATTGTATTCATAAGTGAGTTTTCAATCCGATTCAACAGCTCATGGTGACAATTCACTGTTCCACATGTCTGGTCTGCATTGGATAAGTTTCCAGGCACCAGGACCATATTTTGATGTGATAAATCTTTGTCGTCCTCATTTGGATTTCCTAAATGACAAGGCGTACAGCCAATCACCTGTGGATTATGTGACGGCGCAAAGCCAGTCATCTCCGCGTGACATGTCATACAGCTTTCTTCCTGGCCTAATATATTGGAAGTGAAGGGCTTGGTACTTTTTATTCCCTTGGGTAACCC
>JAHHJO010000265.1:0-2855 GCA_018680275.1 Bacteroidia bacterium | reverse complement strand
CCATGGAAGCTGTACCAAGAAGAAGATAAGGATAACCATCCGCAAAACTGACACGGGTCTGGTAAGGAGGTTTATCAAATCGCTTTAAACGAATTGACTTTTGACCATGAAAAACAAGAGAGACCGAATCACAAAGCAAATCGGAAAACCATTCTGCTATTTCAGGATTGACCTCTTGTCCTTCAAGCGTACTGTCCCACACACTAACATCCTGATATTTTGATGTGGCAGGTGTTAATGCCATTTTAATATGAGAATGATCATACCTGATAATCAAATGGCTGTCAGTCAATTCACATTGAAACTGCGCCAGTTTAGGATGCGTCCGTTGAGAAATAAAACTTCCGCTTTTATCCACCAGCATCCATTTCCGATCATATTCAAAACCTTCTTCATTGGCGACAGCTTTATCAAGCCGAATACCAGAGAGGCTTTTCACTGGATAGATATATATTTCTTCAATCTCAAATTCTTTCACTGAGTCTATAGGATTGATATAGTATTCTTTACTTTATTCCATGCATAAGTCGCTTAATCACCGGTCTCAATACAATTGACACTACACCAAGTACAGCAGCTACTGCTGTCAGAAGCCAGAAAAAAGTACTCATGCCATGTTCATTTGCAATGGCTTCTGATTTTTCACCGAAGACCCCTGCCAACTTCATTCCGATAGCTATGGCCAGATACCAAATCCCAAACATGAAAGCAATCATCCGTCCAGGCACAAGTTTACTTACATAAGAAAGCGCCACAGGACTTACACATAATTCACCTAATGTATGGAATAAATAAACGAGTATTAACCAAATCATACTGACTGATGCTGTCCTGGCACCCGGACTAATATCGGAAGCTCCTACGGCCACACATGCCATTCCCAATGCCAGCAAAAACATACCAATCGCATATTTCATATTTGCATTCGGATTGTACTTGCTCTCCCACCATTTCGAAAATAAAGGAGCGAAGGTGATTATAAACAAGGAATTCAAAACGCCAAACCAGGAAGCCGGCACTTCAGCAACATCTTTCAGAAATTCTGCATAAAGCATCCATAGTGCAATTCCCCAAATAATCACGAAACTGATAGAGAGGAAAATATTCGATAATGCATACTTACTGAAAGTCTTTCTGAACAATTGAAACATTGCAAAATTGATGATCAGCAAGGGTACAATGGTCATCAGTGAGTTGACGACTTTGAATATCATCGCAGAATTTCCCTCCAGGACACGGTTGGTATAATCTCTTGCAAATATTGTCAGAGAACCTGGGGCCTGTTCAAAAATGGCCCAGAAAAAAATGGTAATAAAGGCAAAAAACATCACCGCAAGCATTCGGTCTCTTACGACATTCTCATATTTTGGAATTCTTAACACCAGGATCGCAAGAAACAATAAAACCCCGGTTATAATCGCAATTGAAGACCCAGATAAATTCGGTATCAATCCGTCAAGAAAACCAAACATATTAATGGATCCATCAGATATTTTTGAAACCGGATCGTTAATTATCCATGAAAAACCCAGAAATGCAGCAATAGCAGCAAGAATAACTTGTGTCCTGGTAAATGGGTTAAGAGCAGGTTCATCCGGTCCTAATTCCAAATTGTCTTCTTTATCTCTTTTTGGTACTTTTCCAATATCTCCGAAAATATCCTGTGCAAACCAAAACTGCAGCAATCCAAATAACATAAATATTCCGGCAAGGCCAAATCCCAATGACCAGCCAACTTTTTCACCCAGATAACCGCATAATAGTATTCCAAGAAAAGCACCAGCATTGACACCCATATAAAAAATAGTATAGGCTCCATCCTTCTTTTCTGAATGATCTTCATACATTTCAGAAATAATGGAGGTCATATTCGGCTTGAAAAAACCACTACCAACAACAAGGAAAGTCAATCCTGCATATACAAAGAACTGTGTTTCGAAAGCCATACATGCATGGCCAAGGGTCATCAATAAAGCTCCAATAGCAACCGCATACCTATACCCTATTTTATTATCTGCCAGGTAACCTCCAACAAGCGTGGAGAGGTATACTAAAGAAACATAGGTTCCAAAGATGGCAAATGCATGTTCCCTGGGCCAACCCCAGCCACCATCCATGACAGCAGCTGTTAAGAACATTATCAATAATGCACGCATTCCATAATAGGAAAAACGCTCCCACATTTCTGTAAAGAAAAGTACAAATAATTGAGAAGGGTGCCCCATGACTTCAGGGCGGATAATCACTTTATTACTTTCATTCATATTTCCTGATTAATTGTCTGCCAATTCAAATCCTTCCTGTTCTTCATGGTGTGTTCCTTCCAGGTCTTCAGCACCATGTGTCAATCGCTTGAGAGGTTTGAGAAGAAGGATGACGAGAATACCGAATATTGTACAGAATATAGCAATACCTGTAAAAATTGTAAACTCACCCAGATCTGATGCAGATTCACCTATCAAACCGGCAACTTTGTTTCCAAGTCCTGTGGATGCAAAATAGGCACCCATCATGAATGCCATCCATCTTTCAGGTGCCAGTTTGGTAATAAATGACAATGCAACTGGTGAAGCACAAAGCTCTCCAAGTGTATGAAATAAATATGCCAATACCAGCCAATGCATACCAGACTTGGTAAGAATCTCTCCTGCTGAATCATATGTTACTTCATTGCTGGCCATGGACATGAAGAAGAATCCCCATCCCATAATAATCACTCCAATTGCCATTTTAAACAATGATGAGGACTCTTTGCCCCTGTTCTTCCACCATACCCATATACTTCCTACAATTGTTGCATAAATCAATATGAAAATAGCTTTCTCGCTCTGAAACCATCTGGACGGAACCATCTG
>JAHHJO010000578.1:0-2790 GCA_018680275.1 Bacteroidia bacterium | reverse complement strand
AATATTTTTGAAATTTCAGATCCTGAAGTTCTGCCTGGCAATACCTTGCTTTGGACAATCGAAAACGAATTTTCTGGTGCCACAGGGAGTTTGCCAGGGGTTAATTCATTTCCTGAAAACAGCTTTAGGGTCTCTTTCCTTTTAAAATCAGATTGCAAATTTATTTCCGGGAGCAGGTTGATTTTTGAAACAGGCAGTTCCTTGTTATGTGGTGAACAAAGTAATACTGTGTCCAAAATATCAGGCCCCTTATTCTTATCTGATGCAGAACCTGCATACCAGGCAGATATCAGGTTGAAAGATTCGACTATCGATGGATGCAGTGATACGGCTGAACTGATTGTGCAAATTGCGACCGGGGAGGAAACCAGTTTATTTGATGAAGTTTCAATTCAGTTGCCTTCTGGCCTGACGTATATAGACGGATCATGTATTGGTGGTCTCGAAGACTGCAATCCATCTGAAAACAATGGACTATTGAGTTGGTACCTGCCATCGGAACGCATGGAATTGGAATTCAGCTTTGCAGTGAAAGGAATCGACTCATTGGATTGTGGACGAATATTTCTTCCGCTATATACGACCACGAGAACGAATATTCTATGTATTGAGGACAGCAGTTCATGTTCTGTTAAAATAGCCACTGGAGAATCTATAGAGCAACTAATGATTGAAAGACCTGATTTTGATATTAAAGAGGTGAAGGTGTTTTTTGACGACTTGCAAACTCTTGTCCCTGGATTTGAAATTAGCCTGGAAAATAGTTCTGTAGCCAATTCCGATTCAATCCTTATTTCTTTATACCTGGACAGCGATGGTTCAAATGATCTTAGTTCGCCAGACAGCCTGCTTACTGAATATGTTTTCAATGAATCTGTTTCGACTGGTCAACGTATTGATCTAATCATGGAGAAAGTGAATCTGCCTCCTGGTGAATTATGCCGATTGCTTTTTGTCATCGATGAAGAAAAAAATTGTGTTTGCACTGGAGATGTATTTCCATTCCAGGGAGAGATTCTAATCGATAGTTTTGAGTCCTATACAATTTGCTCGGGAGATACTTTGACTATCGGAATCGTCGAGGAAACAGGTGCAAAATACGAGTGGTCCGGTATTGAAAATTTGGCGTGTCTGGATTGCTCAACTGTAACCATCTCGATTCAAAATGAAGAATTCGGACTATTGCAGGAAAATATTTTTCTCACAGTTACAAATGATAATGGTTGCCAAACCACCTATGAGTATCTTGTCAACATTGTTCCGAAACCACGAATATTATCAAAGGACCATTTGATATGTGAAGGTGAAGAACTGACTTTGCTGGCATCTGATGCTGAAAGTTATTCCTGGGAAGGACCTGGTATTACTGACAACGGATTACAGGTGCAAATTTTATATCTGCAGGAAAGCGGTAATTATATTGTTACAATTACGGATACTTATGGATGCACGTCTATAGATTCTGCTTTTGTAACAGTCAGACCACTACCTTCAGTCAGTGCTGGTGAAGATCAACTTGTATGCTATGGCCCTGAAGTATTCCTGGAAGCACTGGATACTATGACAGGGAACTCCTATTCCTGGACGCCCGGGTTTCCATTCCTTGAATTGCCGGGAGAAGCAAAGACCCGTGTACTTATATACCAGGACCAGGAATATATCCTGTCTGTGTTTGATGGTCATTGTTTCAATTATGATACGGTATACCTTGACTTTTTTGATGGACTTGACTTCGATGGACCGGAAGATATTACCATTTGTTCAGGAGATCCTGTCATGATTTCTCTTCCGGACTCATTAAATTATACCTGGGTTCCGTTTTTCTCAGATATGTGCCTGGATTCAAGTTGTGCCGATGTGATTTTTTACCCTGAAACTTCTCTGACGTTTGAGATTATTGCTGTCTCAGAAGATCAGTGTCTTGATACCAGTATTTTGACAGTTCATGTCCAGGAAGAAATGGAGACAGAAATACTTGAAGCCGGAATTTGCCCCGGAGATTCTGTTGAATGGTTTGGTCAATTTTATTTTGAAGAGGGCTTGTATTGCGAAACACAGGTAAATCAGGAAGGATGTACATTTCAATCTTGTTTAGATGTTTCCATCTTCGCTGTCAACCAATTGGAAATCTCGGCGGATGTGCTGCTTATTGATCCTGGTTCATCAGTTCAATTGGAAGCGACGCCCGGATTCGGGATGTACCTTTGGAACGAAACGTCATCCCTGAGTTGCCTTGATTGTCCGGATCCTATTGCCAGTCCGATCGAAGATGAAGTTTTTGTCCTCAAGGCAACCGATCAAAATGGATGTGTCCAGGCAGACAGCATAGCCATTGGTTTACTTGCGCAATGTGTACTAGATGACGTACTGATTCCAAATGCATTTACGCCGAATAAAAATGACAAGAACGACAGGTTCAGAATTGCAAACCTGAATAGTGAATTTTGGGAAGTGCGTGTTGAAGTATATGACAGGTGGGGCAAACAATTATTTGAAGGATTTGATAATACGGGATGGGATGGATCCTTCGAAGGTGAAGATGTTCCCGAAGGTGTTTATTTATATATCATCAGAGTTGACTGTGGAAATGGAGAAGAAGAATTATTTAAAGGGAATGTAACGCTTATCAGATAACATGTTGAGAATCATAAAAACATATCAACTGATTATCATCCTTACAATAGGATATCACGGCTTGCTGGCTCAGGATGATATGCACTTTTCCCAGTTCAAATGGATCAACAGTTATTTGAATCCTGCTATGGCAGGATTTATTGAGGACGGTAACCT
>JAHHJO010000142.1:0-3321 GCA_018680275.1 Bacteroidia bacterium | reverse complement strand
GATCTACCCACTGCCCTACTGAATCTGCCCTGGCATACATGGTGAAAGCTTCCATAACCATTCCTGGTAATCCGGATGCATCCTCGTAATATGAAAGTTCAAATAAACTTGAATCTGACTCACAAACCTGTTTCAGGTTTTCCCTGGCTCCATACACAGATATAGAAGAAATTTTCTCTCCTGAATTCAGTTCAAAAAACTGTGCTGCTGTTTGGTCTTCCTTCTCTGACATAACCGCATCTTCGATTGGTCCATAAAGAGGCAAGCCATAAAACGCCAGTTCGTCGCATTCATATCGATCGAAAGAACATGGCTCCAGTGTAACTATTGAAGTTGTTGAACATTCTGTCTTGTCTTTGTCGTAAGTCAATATATCATATGACTGATTTGCGTCAAGGATAATCTCTGCAGGATCACCATAAGGGTATTCTCCTTTTACTTCACCGTCGACTTCTACAACGAACAAATTACTGGCTCCGGGATTGGTCACAAATGCAACGATACGGACCGTATAAAAATCATCGGATGGATCACTGGTATCATTATCATCACAGATTAAAATCGAAGAGGTTTGTATATCGCACTCAGGTTCGCATGGTGCAAATGGCCCGACTTCGACTTCATTGCTGCACTTATGATCATCGAGGTCAGTAAATACCAAAACGATGAGATCAATGCTTAAGGGCAATACAAAATTACCTCCTGTATTATAGTCTAACACAGCTAGTTCCTGCCCATCTGCATAGACAGAAAACCTGCCCGCTCCAGAACTTTGATCCAGTGCGGCATTAACGAATACATCATAATAGTCATCTGTCAAATCCTGTTCTGTGCCGTTATTATTACAGCTGGTCAGTACTTCAGTGATTATAGGTAATGTATCCAAAATGGTATACTCTATAATTCTTTCTTCAATACATTCAGTTGAATTGTCAGTCACAGTAAGTGTCACAGTATAAACACCAGCAGGCTGGTCAGTCTCTACCGGAATCTCAATTTCTGAACTTGTGCTGCCATTTGACCACAAATAATTGTATGGTCCTCCGTCTCCACCTGAAACTTCAGTCACCACTGAATCCGCTTCACCAGGACAAAGGCTGAAAGAGCCGCCAATTTCAATGCTAATTTCGGGTTGGATCGTTATTATTATCTCAATTTCATCTGTGCATCCCGAATTATCTTCTTCATAGCTGAATACAACCGGGTATTCTCCAGGCATTGAAAAAGCCGGATCCGTCAAATCAACAAATCCTGCTGTATTTACCCCTTGACCGAAAAATATGCCGGAAAATCCAGGTGGAAGAGCTACATTGAATTGTATTGAATTCACCGATGGGTCATTCTGACAAAAGAATCGATCCTGGAAGTTACCCGGATCAATTTCCGGAAGATTACAAGGTGCTGTCGTACAGCTAATTGTAGCAGTGTTCATATTGCATCCTTCAGGTCCATCATTTGTTGCAGTAACAGTTAAAACAACCTCAGTTCCCGGTTCAAGATTTTCAACCAGGTATTCTGAACCAGATTGTGTACCTGTAATTCCCGCTGGTGAATCTACAGTCGCGGAATATTCTATCCCTGGAGTTTCAGCCCAGCTAAAAGTAAGTGAAGTTGGATCTTCAAGGTCATTACATGAAATCTCGGGTGCTTCCGGTAAAATGCAAGGTGCTGAAGTACAAGTTATAGACGTTGCGTTTGAATTGCAGCCCTCAGGTCCATCATTCATTACCGTAACAGTCAGTTCAACTTCCGTTCCTGGCTGAAGGTTCTCTATCAAATATTCGGTACCGACAATTGTACCAGTGACACCAGCCGGGGAATCAACTGTAACAGCGTATTCCAAACCAGGTACTTCAATCCAGCTTATGCTAACTAAAGTTGGGTCTTCAAGGTCATTACATGAAATCTCGGGTGCTTCCGGTAAAACACATGGTGCAGTTGAACATGTAATCGTTGTGCTGTTCACCCTGCATTCTTCCGGGCCATTATTCATGACAGTGACAGTAAATGTCACCTCGGTTCCAGGATCAAGGTCATTTATTTCGTATTCTGAACCATTCAACACACCACTCACTCCTGATGGAGAATCGACAGATACTGAATACTCGAGTCCAGGAATTTCATCCCAACTGAGGGTTAACGAAGTTTGTTCTTCGAGATCATTGCATCTTATCTCAGGCGCGTCAGGTAACTCATAAATATCGACCAGGTATGGTCCGCCTTCAGTGACACAACCATCATTTGTTGAGACTATAACACTATAGCTATAATTTCCTGCATCTTCATATACGACCTGGAAAGGTGTTCCGTCGCCGGTATCCCCTATTGTCATCCCTGGTTCAAAAAACCATTCATAGCTTGAGCCGGGCGTGTAATTATATTCAATTGTAAATGCCCGACCTTCACATTCAATACGATCTTCAAATTGCGGAACAAGATCACTTGATACCAAAGTAAATGGGATCATCAGAGTATCTGAAAATGCGCATTCTGCCAAAGAATAAACTGCAAGGGTATCTGCGCCATCATAATCTGAAACACTACTAAATGTGACAGAAGTACTATCAACACTGATCGTGTCAAATGCCATCAGGCTTTCCGGTATAATCCAGAAGTATTGTAGTGTATCAACGGCACTGTCGATACTGAAGGTAACATTGAGTTGTTCGCCTGGACAAAGAAAAGTATCATAAGGCATAACCTCAGGCTTTTCAGGAACCGGGTTAAACAACTCAAAAGGGCCAAAATCACATGATATATATGATAACGGCTCGGTGCCAACAGAATTATCGTTATGATTCACATCCTCAATATATCCACTGACATACACAAAATATTCGCCTGTGGGTAAAAGTGCATTGGGGAATTCGCTTATTTCAGTTGCATCCAGACCAGTATTGGCATCAATCCACTGATAATCTGCCCCTTGAAGTTCAATACCACCCATAGCGAAACTATATTCCTTACCCTCGTGAGTACAATTACTTTCAAAGATATGCGCATCCACTTCTGTTTCATTTACCGTTATAACCACTAAACTGTCACACTTTGCTAATGTATAGTCAGATTCTGAAGAAGCCTGGAAGAGTCTGACCGGGACATTGTAATATTCATCAAGTGTATAAATGGTTATATCAAACCAGGTATATGGTAACTGGCATTCAATAAGTGACAATTCTACTTCACCCGGATCATTATCAGCCACAATCTTTATCCTGATTTGTTGCTCGTAAGTACATCCGCACCTGTCAGGCGGGGATGTTTTTGTAACCACATAGTAATCATCATCATCTTGAGGTGAAGATTGGATATCTCCAAGTG
>JAHHJO010000528.1:0-6921 GCA_018680275.1 Bacteroidia bacterium | reverse complement strand
TCGGATTTTCGGCAATTGCTGCCAGTTTGTATTCGATGACCGCTTCAAGGCTGGTTTTGCTGGAACCATGAAAATAAAATGAATAATCCCCGGTATTATATAATCCCGGAACCCGGAATTTATACAGATCCGAATCTTCCAATGTAAATCCCCCCCGACCCAGGTTTCGTCTGTCATCTGCTTTCGCAAATACACATGCTTCATTTTGATCCATATCCTTTACGCCAAGGGCATGGAACTCGTGTGATCCAAGATTTTTTTCATAATGGCATTTATAACATTTTGCTTTACCAAAGAATATGGCCCCACCGGCTTTTTGATCATCTGTCAATGCGGAATCATCACCTTTAAGCCACTTCTGGAATGGTGCATGTGTCGTTATGATTGTTCTTAGAAATGCAGAGATAGCGAGGCTTGTTGTTCGAGGGGAATATCGTTCTTCTTTTATGACATCAGGGAATGCATTATCAAAAAGTTCCGTGTATCCGAAAGCATCGGCCATTTCGCCTGACATACTCAGTCGATGGCTGATAAGACCAATCATGTTCTGGGTCTCAATGGATTCAAAACCCAGGGCATTGAATTCTGTATCTTCTCTTAATGGCCAGATATGGTCCGTACCAATATTTACTTTTCCACTTCCAAATTGTCCATTCCAGAATGTATTTTCCACGAAGCCCACATTGATCAGACTCAATGGTCGTATCGATTGAATATCAAGTTGTTCATTTTCATATACAGGATCTTTAATCCTGTTGATGCCAACACCGAGACCACCTTCTCCAATACCCTGAACATTGTCCGGTGTAAATCCTGATTGAGGCAGGTGGCATGTCGCACACGAGTAACTGTTCATTCCGTTATCCAGGCTTGGCGTAATTCCAAGTCCGGTTTCGAAAAACAGCATTTGACCTAATTGTACTTTTTCCTGGGAAAGAGGATTTAACCGGTCCTGGGGGACACGTACAAGATTGTTATAAACCGGCAACTCGTAGTAGTCGATAGCACCTGTAGGAGAAGCATTTATGATGTTCTGTGTAAGTTCTGCATTTATTTCACCCGCAAAATTGTTCTGATCTTTTGAACAGGCAAAAACCAGTAAACTCATAAAGGCCATTAAAATCCAGTTTAGCTTCATTTCAATTCTCAAGAGCGTAAATTAAAGTGGTTCACCTTCAAAGCTATGAGAAATTTAGTCCATGAGTATGGCAGCTACTTTACAAAAAGACAAAAAAAAGAAGCTATCCAGGTGACAGCTTCTCATTATCAAACCGTATGAAAAAAATACTCTTTAGCATTATGACGCAATAATTATTTAAAGTAACACCTGATTGAATTTTTTTTCATGAATTATCTAGAGAACAGGAATTAAATGAATGCAAAATATGCCTCTTCATTTATGCAGATCCTGAAATTCCTGAGTTTGAACTATATGATGAGTCATACACTTCAATCAATCATTGAGGCCTGCGCGAAGATTATTTTACTTTTCTTTGTGGCTGAATTCCTTTATTGTCATGAAATATAAAGTCTTCAAATTCGGAGGTGCATCGGTTAAGAATGCAGAACACATCAAGAATGTGCTAAGTATTATCCGGAGTTACGATTCTGAAAAAATACTTGTAGTCATTTCAGCACTCGGCAAAACAACCAATGCGCTGGAGTCGAAACTTCCATCAATTGCGCAGAACCCGGAAGAGAGTCATATTATCCTGAAGGAACTGATTGAAGACCATCTTGATATCGGGAGGGCCTTGAACCTGGATGCTGAAAGCCTTGCAAATACTTTCAGAAAGCTGACTGACGAAATGATTACTTCCATAGTTAAAAATGGAAACAAAGGATCCGACTTTATATATGATCAGATCATTTCATTGGGAGAGCTATTCAGTACAAAGCTGATCGAGAATTATATGTCTTCCTGTGGCGTGTTATCTGTTTGGCAGGATGTCAGGGAATTGTTCCAGACAGATAATGTTTACAAACGGGCAAAAATGAATATGCCTGAATCAGGACTATCTGTGCTGAATGTAATTCCGGATTTGTTTTCTGAAAAAGATATTATCATAACCCAGGGTTTTATTGCTCGTTCGGCGGAAGGCTTCACCACAACCCTGGGCAGGGAAGGATCAGATTATACCGCCGCTTTATTTGCCTACTTCCTGGATGCTGGGGAACTCACTATATGGAAAGATGTCCCCGGTATTCTTACAGCTGATCCCAAACGATTTGAAAATGTAGAGAAACTGGACAGGATGTCTTATCGTGAAGCCATAGAGATGACTTATTATGGTGCAAAAGTGATTCATCCCAAGACGATTCAGCCAATTCAGAATAAAGGGATCAGGTTGATGGTCAACTCCTATCTCAACCCGGGAGAAGTCGGGACTATCATATCAGGCCAGGGCCTGCCAAATTATCCTCCTATTGTGGTTATAGAAGACAAGGTTTGCCTGTTGCAGATCAGCAGTAATGACTTTTCATTTATACAGGAAGATCATTTGAGTCATATTTTCAATAAGCTTAACGAGTCCAAAATAAAATTGCTGACAATGAGAAATTCTGCGATCAGTTTCACTCTTTGTGTCAAGGATCCGGGACATAAAAGGCTCAATGCATTGATCGACAACCTTGGTGATTATTTCACCATAGATGTCTTTGATGGATTGCAGTTAATTACAGTGAGACATTTCCAGGAAAACCTGATAAAGAACCTGACGAAGAATAAAGTTGTTTTGTTTGAGGAAATATTAAAGAATACTATCCAGCTTGTTGTCAAACCTTCACTAGAGCTTAAAGAAAAATCCTAGGATTTTTTATTGTATTTGAATTTAAAATAGAGAATCGTAGCAGCCAGACTTATAGTCACGATATTGGAAAAAATAATCGGGAAGTTTCTGATAACAAGCCCGTATATAAGCCACATGATCAGTCCTGACATAAAGATAATATACATTACAAGTGAAATGTCTTCAACAGATTTTGTCCTGTAAGTCTTGATAACCTGAGGTAAGAATGAAATCGTGGTACATGTTGCTGCCACAAATCCCAGTATATCTATAGCCGACATGATTTAACTGAAGGTGCTTTTTATCAAACCTCCATCGATGGAAATGGTCTGACCGGTGATGTAACCGGAAAGTGGAGATAATAACCAGCAGGCAAGTGATGCAAGATCACCGGGATTTCCCATTCTTCCGACCAGGATTTCCTGTTCAAACTGAACTTTGGCTTCTTCCGGTGTGATTCCCAATTGTGCACTCTTGTTGATAAATAATCTTTCCATAGCCGGTGTGGCATGGTAACCAGGTGCAAGTATATTCAGATTGATGCCTTCAGCAGCTATCTCCTGTGACAGAGATTTTACAAAACCGACAACTGACAACCTGAGAGAAGTACTGAGTATGAGATTGTCGATGGGCTGCTTGACAGATGAACTCTCAATGTATACAACCCGGCCATAGTTGTTTTTCTGGAACAGCGGTAAAATTTCCTTTGTCAGTTTGACCTTCCATCTTAACAAGGTCTCATATGCCTTATCCCAATCTGATATGCTTGTTCGAGCAAAAGATTTTGCTGGTGGTCCACCAGCGTTTACCACAATACCAGACAGATCTCTTTTTCCTATTAATAGTATCAATTTTGAAATTGTGGCATCGGTAGTGATGTCACCTGGAAGAATCTCTATCTGATCCGGGAAATTGGCTTGTAGATCTTTGAGCTTTTCTTCTCCGCGCGCATTGATAATAACCCTGGCTTTTTCGCGGACTAAAGCTTCTGCAATGGCTTTTCCGAATCCGCTGGTTGCGCCGGTAACAACAAAAAGTTTTCCATCTAAATTCAAGTTCATCTTTTAAAAATTTGGGAGGCGTTGAAAGAATGAAACAAATACCTTCTCTATCCGGGAGTATTCACCGTCTATGTGGAAAATATCCTTCAGTAGCAAAAACAGCTTATGTCTTGATTCTTCAGAATCGTAATACTTGTCTTTGTGTTTCAGGATAATCTTGAGACTGAAAAAATCATTGTTTTGGAGGAAAAGAGAAAACAGCTTTGTAAAAGTTTCAGGAGCTGTTCTCTTTTTTATGAATTCTTTTTCATTTTCTGAAAAGTTATAATCCACATGTCCAACATATATCAGTAGGAAAACTTCAAATTCTTCCCTGGTCAGATCCGGTAATTTCTGTTTTGTTTCCACGTCTTAAATGACATTTAGCGATTTACCTATTTTTTCAAAGGCATCAAGTGCTTTTTGAATGTGTTGCTCTTCATGTCCTGCAGAGATTTGTACTCTTATCCGTGCCTGTTCCTTCGGAACTACAGGATAGAAGAAGCCAATCACATAAATGCCTTCTTTCAGAAGCCTGTTTGAAAATTCCTGGGAGAGTTTGGCATCGTATAACATTACTGGAGTAATGGGGTGGGTTCCTTCTATGATATCGAATCCCAGACTTGTCATACCTTCCCTGAACATTTTTGTATTGTTCTCAAGTTTGTCGCGTAATAATGTACTTGTGCTGAGCAGATCTATCACTTTGAGTGAAGCCCCGACAATCGCAGGTGCAAGGGTATTTGAAAACAGGTAAGGACGTGAACGTTGCCTGAGCATTTCGACCACTTCTTTTTTAGCAGCTGTAAAACCGCCTGAAGCGCCGCCGAGTGCCTTTCCAAAAGTTCCGGTAATGATATCTACCCGGCCAAACGCATCATTATGTTCTGCACTGCCTCTCCCTGTTTTACCAACGAAGCCGGTGGCATGGCAATCGTCAACCATTACGATGGCATCATATTTATCCGCCAGGTCACAGATCTTGTCAATCTGGGCAATAATTCCGTCCATAGAAAATACACCATCGGTAGCAATCATGATTCTTCGGGCACCCGCTTCACGAGCTTCGATAATGTTTTTCTCAAGATCTGACATATCATTATTCAGGTATCGATACCTTTTGGCTTTACATAACCTGATACCATCTATAATCGACGCATGGTTCAACTGATCTGAGATAATAGCATCTTCAGGACCCAGCAATGGTTCAAACAAACCACCATTGGCATCGAAGGCTGCTGCATAGAGTATAGCGTCTTCACATCCTACAAAATCCGCGATTTTCTGTTCAAGCTCTTTATGGATATCCTGGGTCCCGCAAATAAATCTGACTGAGGACAAACCAAAACCATGTGAGTCAATGGTGTCTTTTGCAGCTTTAACAATTTCTGACTGGGAAGATAGCCCCAGGTAATTATTCGCACAAAAATTAAGGACATCTGATTCTTTTGTGGTCTTGATGGAGGCTGCTTGCGGGCTTGTAATGATGCGTTCCTCCTTGTAAAGACCATCGGCACGAATACCGTCGAGTTCTTTCTTGATTTGGCTGATATAGCTTTTCATTATATGATTTTATTTGCTCGCCTAAAGATAGGTTTTAATATTTTTCAAAAAACACCTCAAAACACCATAAAAAAACAAATTATAAAAAATCGTAATATATATTCGTGTTATTAATAATTGTTTATATATTTGTCCCTAGCGTAATATGTTTACGCAGGTTTAATCTCTTTGACCAAAAATCGATTTGTCCCCCCCCACTTCAGTAAATGTACGGCGATAGCCGTATGGTTGAATTTATTTAATACTAACTGAATTTATTTCTAATTCATAGGTCGCAATGAGAAAAATTACATTTGTGCTACAAGCTTTAAGTGGATATCTGTTATATGCACTTTTATTTATGTCCACCAATTCTATTGGTCAGTGTCTTTCAGGAACCCTGGAAGGTTATGTATATACCGATAGCAATTTTAATGGATTAAGTGATCAGTCAGAGACTGGCAAATCCGGCGTATTGGTCCGGGTTTATAATTCCAACGGACAGATGGTGGGTCAATCCATCACTGGTACCAACGGATTTTTTAATGTCCAGGGGCTGGATGATGGAGAAGAATTTCGGGTCGTGTATGACGTCCCGTCAGATACCTACGTTTCAGCGGCAGGAATTAATAACAAAACAGAGGTTCAGTTTGTAACTGTACCAAACTGTAGTTCTCAAATGGGAATTATAGAGGGGCATACTAACTGTGGACCCGGCACAGAGCTATTCCTTACTTGTTTTGTTAATGGACTTGGTACAAACTCTCCGCAACAGGAAACAGTTGTAGGGCTAAGTCATGACTTTAATGAGGGTACAAAGGTAAATGCATATTCCAATCAATCGGAAACGGGTGCTGTATGGGGAATATCTTATAAAAATTCAACACAGGAAATCTTTACTTCCGCTTTTGTTAAGCAGCACGCTGCTTTATCAAATCACGGGCATGATGCGATCTTTTCTACCGATTTAAGTGGAAATACGCCTGCAACAAAATTGTTTACAAGATTGTCAGATCTCGGTCAATCTGTGGGTAGCATGGCAGTGACTGATTCCAAAAATTGTGACTATGGTCACCAGGTCGGAAAAATTGGTTTGGGCGCTTTGATTCTTGATGAATCTGAAGAACATTTATACGTTACAAATCTATACAATAATACTGTTGTAAAAATAAATACATCGAATCCAACTGCCTCAAATACAGTAAGTTATGCGGTTCCGAATCCTGGATGTAGTTTCAACGACTACAGGGTTTTTGCACTTAAAATATATAGTGGAGAATTATATGTTGGTGTAACATGTACAGGTGAAACCTCGGCCATTGATGCTGAGACTTCTTTTCATGTCTATAAAATGAATATGAATTCAGGGAATTTTAACCTGATTTTCAGTACTGGTGAAGCAGACAAAGCATGGGATAATTCTGACTACAATAAAAATTCTGTGTTATGGCTAAAAGATATTGAATTTGCAGATCCCGATCATATGATATTGGGTATAGCAGATAAATCAGGTGATACTTTTTGTAATGGAGCTTCCAGCAGGGTAGATG
>JAHHJO010000451.1:0-2158 GCA_018680275.1 Bacteroidia bacterium | reverse complement strand
AAGATGTTCCTGGACTCAAATTCTGAAATTATTGTATCCGGCAGGATAAATGCTCTTTCATCAAGCAGGGTTTTGAGTTTTTCGTCGTCCGAGTTTTTTATATGCTCCGCAAAGCTCCTTGCTTTATTTTCACAAATCGCCAGTTTTTCAACCAGGTGATTCACATCTTTTATCCATAAAACGGTCTCTTTATTAAATACTTCAAAAAGTGAGATTTTGTGTTCCTGGCCAAAACGGTTGCTTATGTTCGGAATGATTGATACACGTTCTATGTTTTTTAGAGAAAGTTGAGTGTTCGGATTAAATAAGCGAATACTTTCTACTTCCTCGTCAAACAATTCTACCCTGTAAGGCCACTCATTTCCAAAAGAAAAGATATCGATGATGCCTCCCCTGATAGAAAACTGCCCGGGTTCATATACAAAATCAGTGCGTTCGAAGCCATATTCTATAAGGAACTCCAGCAAGGTCTCCTGGTCAAGGTCCTCTTCCTTTTTAATTGTTATTTTTTGTTTATCGAGATGTGTCGGGTCAATAACCTTTTCAAACAAAGCTTCAGGATAAGTGATAAGCAAATCCTTTTTATTATAAGCCGTATATATTTTATTGATGGCTTCGGTTCGTATAAGAACATTGTTGATGTCTATTTCTTCGAAAGAACCGGGATGCTTAAACGAATCTGGAAAGAAGAGAACCGTTTGGTTTGGAATAAATTGATCAATGGTGTTTTGTATATACGCTGCCTCTTCTTTGTCTTCGGCAATAAATACATGTGGAACATGATGTTCTTTAAATACTGCGGTTAAGACAAAGCATTCCAGGGCGCCAGTCATTCCGGAGAGTAAAAGACGTGAAGCTCCTTCTTTTTGGAGCCCGTTCAATATGTCCCTGGTCGTGCCGGAGTTTTGATACATTTCCAGCAGACCTTCTAAGTTGTCCACCAACCCTATCGCTTATTCTTGTATATCGGCCTGGGAGTATGTCTTTACGCCCAATCCATTGCATAGACAAAGCTTGTCCCCACAAATGGTAGCATTACCCAAAACCACTCAGGCTTAAATAGTAAAAACAAAACCATTGCCAGCGTTGAAACTAAAAATGCAAGCCAGTATTTTTTTGTTGAACTTGTTTCTGAACTCATTCGTAATACAATTGTGGCGCAAATTTATGATAATTCTCTTTGTTGAGATATTTTGTTTCCACTTATTCACAAAAGCACTCGTTTATTTTAACAAATCGGACATATAATGCAAAGGTTTTGCTGCTGGGAGAATTTACAATTATCGATGGCGGCTGTGCCCTTGCGATTCCTTTTCCAGGGTTTTCGGGGCATTGGAAGAGTGGTGGTCATGGTTCTTCCTTAACAGCTTTTTTTGAATACCTGCGTTCCCTGCCCTTTATTGACACAAACAAAATCCAATATGCTATCGATGAAAAATATGAGTTTGAGTCAACCATTCCAAATGGATATGGCCTTGGAAGCTCTGGTGCTTTAAGTGCTGCTTGTCTTGATGCCTTTGGATTAGAAAAAACAGAGTCAACCGATAAACTGAAGTTCATGCTTTCAGAAATTGAATCATTTTTTCATGGTAAAAGTTCGGGGTTAGATCCTTTAATTTCATACATAAACAAACCTCTTCTTGTTTCTGATGATTCGGTTTCTGTCTGTCAACAACCGCTTGATCTGGCCAATTTCCACCTCTATGATTCAGAAAAGAACAGGAATACCCGGAAACTGGTAAATATTTATAATCAAAAGAAAGTAGATCCTGGTTTTAAGACCATGCTTTCGGTATTGAATAAATATAACCATGCATTGATCTCGGCAATCATAAATAAGGAAAATGTGAGTGCGTGGATGAAGAAGATAAGCCGGCTTCAGTTGGAATGTTTCCCTGAAATGATACCAAACGACCTTGTTTCAACCTGGCGTTACGGCCTTGAGTCAGATCAATATTACATGAAATTGTCAGGAGCAGGGGGGGGTGGTTTTTTCCTCCTCTTTAACAACTCCAGGAATGCGCTTTCTTTTGACAATAAGCTCCTATCCTTAAAGTCTTAGTTCCTTTTGAACAAAGAAAGTCCCATTTGATTAATCCCCTCAAGTTCTTCTTCCCTGGTATGTTGTGCTACGATAAACTTGTATTCTCCCTTTTCG
>JAHHJO010000561.1:0-8729 GCA_018680275.1 Bacteroidia bacterium | reverse complement strand
TGTTAGTTCTCACTGAATACCTTAAATAGTCTCCACAGAATAGATATTCAATTATTTTAATTCTCTTTTTTACCCCTGTTGTTACATAAAAATAGGAATATGTTACATCTGTCTGCCAATCTATAATCCCCTTCTACCCAGATTTGTTCATGTAATCAATTATTAACGGCCAGGTGCCATATAAATCTTAAATCATGAAAAATCTGATAAAATTATTTAGTCTCTTAGTCATTATCACGCTGACATTTTCATGTGGTGATGATGAAATTTCAACGACTTGCGAGGACAATATAGAAAATCTGAAATCCAATGAAATACAGGTATTGGGCTCGCATAACAGTTACAGAATGTCCCCACCAGAGGAAATACTGGCATTTGTAAGTTCGGCGGTCGATATGCTCCCCGATGGATTTGATCCCGGTACCTGGGATTATAATAATTCGACGATCGATGCACAGCTGGATATATTTGGTATCCGGAGCATCGAGTTGGATGTCTATCGTGACCCGACAGGAGGTATGTTCTACAATCGGATGGGTAATGCCTTTGTTGGCCAGAGTGTTGAATCAGGTATTGCCAGACTCCAGGAACCTGGATTAAAAGTCCTCCATTTTCCTGATTTTGACTACAACTCTCACTTTCTGACTTTCAAAGATGCTTTGCAATACCTCAAGACATGGTCTGCTCAAAATCCGAATCATTTACCATTTTCCGTTTTGGTTGAAGCCAAAGAAGATTCTCCAGATGTGATGCTTCCAGGAATGGGCTTGACGGCCACATTACCATTTATCAACAATAGTGTTGAAGAAATCGAAAATGAAATAATCGATGTTTTTGGCCAGGGCTCTGATAATATTTTCAAACCAGATGACCTGAGAAAGAATCATCCTTCATTGAGAAGTGCCGCTTTGAACAAAGAATGGCCTACACTAGAAGATGCACGGGGTAAAATAACATTTATTCTTATGGCACGTCAGGGCGTGATCGATGAATATGTCGGAACCAACCCGCAAATGGAAAACAGGATGATGTTTGTTTTTACTGATCCTGAAAAGGACCAGGCTGCATTTCTTGCTATCAATGATCCGGTCAACAATTTCCAGGAAATAAACAATTATGTCCTTGATGGATTTGTTGTCAGAACACAAGCTGATTCAAACACATACGAAGCAAGAGACAGGAATTATGACCGCATGAAAAAGGCATTCAATTCAGGTGCACAGATCATATGCACAGATTATTATATGGTCGACCAGCGCTTCGCTTCAGATTCAGAATGGTCCGATTACCATGTGTCATTTCCAGATAATCAATTAGCCTTGATCAATCACAATGCTGACCAGACAGGATTGGACGGTTGTGAGATCCTCGAATGATCAGGATGCGAAAAATTAAATCAAAAAACACCATCTGTAATATAGATGGTGTTTTTCTCTTTAACGCTAATTATGTAACTGAATTGGAAAAGTTGTACTTTTTGGATACCAAAATGAAGCCATGAACCTTCTCAAAAAAGCTTTCTTCCTTCCTGTTTTATTAATTCCGCTTCTTTTGTTGTTTGTAACCTATGACTTTTTCGGGCAAAGTGAAATAGAAGCATATCAAATCGAAAGTTTTCAGAATGAATATGATCTAAATTCTCACCTGTATATTCTAGATGATCCGGAAAATAAATTTTCAATCAATGAGATATGGTCAGATAAACTTCCTTCATTTCGAAAATTTAACCAGGAGAAAGTTTTGAACCCCACGTATGTGTATTGGCTGAATGTTAAATTGTCTCCGTCCACAAACCAAAACTTCTCCTTTAGAAATTACAAGTTATTCATCGGTGAACCTGATTTTTCAACTGTATATCTAGTGAACACTTCCGGGTCTGTTTTGCAGGAAAAAACAACTGGTAGTTTATTGCCTTCAACTGAAAAAGAACTCTTTCCCAATTACAGGAATCAACGCGTAGATCTTGATTTTAACCTGGAAGAACCGCTTCAACTCTTTATTAAAATTCAAAAAATTGATGGTCATCAACACGATATTGATGTCAGGCTAAGAAAATATGACTTTTACCAATCATTGGATTTTATTGATGCGACGAAATGGAACTGGTTATTCCTGGGATTTTTGATAACCATGTTTATGTTCTTTAGTTTGATATTCTTTGGAACAAAAGACAAAGCATTCCTGTACCATGCCCTTTATATTGCCGGAGTCTTTGCCTTTACCATGGACTTTTTTGGAGTCACAGAAAATTTGCCTTTGATTAAACGGTACCCTGTATTACAACAGGGCTTCGATATACTTGCAGTTGCCCTTGCAGATATTGCCTATTTCCTGTTCATCAGGTACTATTTAAATCTCAATAAGCTTCTGCCTAAATGGGACAAAATTTTCTACAACCTGATTTTATTTAAGGTTTTCTTTTTCCCCGTCATGATCTTGTACTACTATATCAGCTTCAATGAACCTCTTGTAGATAAAATTATCTCCATATTCCTGATTGCTGAGTATATCCTTGCGTTTAGCTTTCTTGTTCCCCTTTATAAAACCAGGCATAGAAGAGGTTACTTTATTATAGCAGGCTCCTTGTTCTTATTTATTTCAATTTTCCTGAATGGATATGCTCTTATATTTGAAAAAGGCATCTGGACCATGATGACTCAATTTGGTGTTGCCGGGGAAATAATTTGTTTCTCACTTGGTCTTGGGTTCAGATTCAAAGAATTAAGAGAAGAAGAAAAAAGAGCCCATGCACTCCGGGAACTGAATACTTTCAAATCAAAACTATATTCGAATATTTCCCATGAATTCAGAACGCCCTTGACGATTATACGAGGCATTTCTGAAGAAATAAAGGAATCTGCCAAAAAAATGAGTCCTCAAACCATCAAGGAGAACTTTAATGCTATTGAAAGAAACTGTGATGACCTGCTCCGATTATCTAATCAAATGCTCGACTTGTCAAAATTGGAGAGCAAAAGCATGAGCCTGAATCTGCAAGCTGATGATATTGTTGTTCTCGTCAGGGAATGCATCAAAAATTTTAGAACAGAAGCAGCCAAAAAGAAAATAGATCTGAATTTTAATTCTGAATTCAGAAGTTTTGAAACACAAGTTGACAGTCCGAAATTTCTTACAATTCTTACTAACCTATTATCAAATGCAATAAAATTCACGCCTGGCAATGGTGAAGTGCACGTGGAACTTTCCAGGAAAGATTCTGATGAATATGAGTGCCTGGAGCTAATAATTTCAGATACAGGTTTTGGCATATCTTCAGAAGACCTCCCCTATATTTTTGATCGGTTTTATCGATCGGAAGACACCGAGGAAAAAGCGACAGGAACAGGTATCGGGCTTGCCCTTGTGAAAGAACTTATAGGATTAATGAAATGGGATATCTCGGTTAAAAGTAAAAAAGGGGAAGGGAGCTCATTCTCAATAGAGATCCCCTACACCAAACCATCAACCGGGGTTACTGACGATTCACCTGTTGTCATTAAGGATGAGATTCACCAGCTTGAATTCATGGATGATAAACCGGTCGTATTACTTGTTGAAGATAACGAGGACATTCTCAATTACCTGGAAGCAATCCTAAAAAGCTCTTATATCATTAAAAAAGCAAGCGATGGCATGCAGGGTGTTGAGTTGGCCTTAAAAATAATCCCTGATCTCATTATAAGCGACATCATGATGCCATTAAAGGATGGAATCACCTTATGCAAAGAGCTAAAAGAAAACGAAAAAACAAGTCATATACCTGTTGTTCTGCTTACTGCCAAAATAGATTTTGACAGCAAACTTGAAGGTCTCGAATCAGGTGCTGATGCCTATCTCACAAAACCCTTCCGAAAGGAAGAACTGCTGGTAAGGCTGAAAAAACTCAATGATATCAGGAAAAAGCTGCAAAAAAAATACAGCCAGTTTGTCCTTTTGAAGGAGAAGGACGTATCACTCAAGGAAAACAGTTTTGTTCATAAGGTGCACGGCTTCATAGATGATAACATGCAAAACAATCAATTCAGCGTAGAAATGCTGGCTGAACTACTTGGATTAAGCAGGATGCAACTACACAGAAAACTTAAAGCCATTACCGGTAAATCTGCCAGTCACTATATCCGCGCCTACAGACTGCATAAATCTATCCCGCTATTTTCAGATGCCTCCTTAACTATCGCCGATATTTCATGGGAAGCAGGTTTCCAGGATCCGAATTATTATAGCAAGAGTTTTCAGAAGGAGTTTGGGATGACGCCGAGTGAATATAGAAAGACAAAGGTCTAGCTTGTGATTAATGACCGGAATCATGATGTTAAATAACAACAGGACTTCGTGTTTACGAAATATTTATACAGATCGTTTTTTGATACCTTAGGCTCTTATTAATTATTTTTATTCCATGGAAGGACTTCAGGAATTTTTAAACCAATTCCACCCCGCCATACAGGCTCTAATTGCTACCTTATTCACATGGGGTGTCACTGCTCTAGGTGCATCACTTGTTTTTCTTTTTAAGGAATTCAACCAGAGAGTCCTGGATATGATGATGGGTTTTGCAGCCGGTGTTATGATCGCTGCAAGTTTCTGGTCATTGCTGGCTCCTGCCATTGAGTTGAGTGAACAGGTCAGTTCCCTGCCAAATTGGTTGCCTCCATTGATCGGGTTTATTTCAGGTGGTTTGTTTCTTTCAATGGTAGACAAGATATTGCCACACCTTCACCCCGGCTTCGATATAAGTAAGGCGGAAGGACCAACTACAAGTTGGAAGAGAAGCGTGCTTCTTGTAATGGCGATTACACTACACAATATTCCCGAAGGGCTTGCTATTGGCGTGGCATTCGGTGCTGTTGCTTATGGATTACCATCCGCCACCATGGGTGCTGCTATCGCCCTGGCCATTGGTATCGGACTACAGAACCTTCCCGAAGGGACAGCTGTTTCTGTGCCTTTGCGCAGGGAAGGCATGAGTCGTTCCAAAGCTTTTTATTATGGCCAGATGTCCGGGATCGTTGAACCTGTTTCAGGTGTAATCGGTGCTGTGCTTGTTCTAAGTATGATCAATATTCTGCCTTATGCTCTTTCATTTGCTGCTGGTGCAATGATTTTTGTCGTCGTTGAAGAACTGATACCAGAATCCCAATTGTCAGGTAACACTGATCATGCAGCCATGGCTACAATTATTGGTTTTTCGGTCATGATGACCCTGGATGTGGCTCTGGGATAGTGATTTTCGATCGTTTTACACTTATTTGTACCTATACCGGTCATTTACAAAGATGATAAAGATTACCCCTGGACAAGACTTAGATCATTTCTTACACTAAGTAGTTGGAGCTACTTTTGTAGCGAATTAATTGAGTTGATAACTTAATAATAAAACTATGTCTACAAAATATGTATACACCTTTGGTGATGGATTGGCAGAAGGTCATCAAAGTATGAAAAACCTGCTCGGAGGAAAAGGTGCAAATTTAGCTCAAATGAATCTTATCGGATTACCGGTTCCTCCAGGATTCACAATTTCAACAGAAGCTTGTAATCAATATTTCCAGGAAGGAAAAAACACAGTCCTTGAAACGCTGAAAAAACAAGTTTACGAAAGCGTACAGGAAGTTGAAAAAATTACTGGCAAGTCATTTGGAGACGCGGGTAACCCCCTTCTTCTATCGGTCCGGTCAGGGGCAAGAGTATCAATGCCAGGTATGATGGATACTGTATTAAATTTGGGAATGAACCGCAAGGTATGCCTGGGACTTGCTGAAAAAACAGGCAACGAACAACTGGCATGGGACTCTTATCGTCGATTCCTTCAAATGTATGGTTCCGTTGTCATGGGCCTCAAGCCACTTTTCAAAGAAGATCCTGATCCATTTGAAGAAATAATAGAAAAAATAAAAGAACGCAGAAATGTTGTCCTTGATAATGAATTGCCGATCGATGCACTCCAGGAAATGGTAGAAGAGTTTGAAAAACTTATCAGGAATCGAACGGGTAAAGAGATTCCAAATGATGCCTATGAACAATTATGGGGTTCTATCCTGGCCGTTTTTGATAGCTGGATGAATCAACGAGCATTTCAATACAGGAAATTAAATGACATTCCTCACGATTGGGGTACTGCTGTAAACGTACAGGCCATGGTATTTGGTAACTCTGGCAAAAATTCAGCAACAGGTGTTGCTTTTACACGTGACCCGGCGACTGGAGAAAAAGTTTTTGTCGGAGAATACCTCGTAAATGCACAAGGTGAAGATGTTGTCGCAGGCGTAAGAACACCTCAGCAGATTACAAAACTTGGATCTGAAAGATGGGCAACACTGGCTAATATATCTGAAGACGACAGAAAAGCCAATTTCCCATCACTCGAAGAAATCATGCCTGCACAGTTCAAAGAACTTGATCATGCCCGACTCAAACTTGAGAATCATTATCGGGATATGCAGGACCTTGAGTTTACTATTGAAGATGGTAAGCTTTGGATACTTCAGACAAGGGACGGAAAAAGGACCGGGGAAGCTATGGTCAAAATAGGAATGGACCTTTTTAAAGAAGGTGTAATATCCAAAGAAGAAGCCATTACCAGGATGGAGGCCAATAAACTCAACGAGTTCCTGCATCCGGTTTTTAAATCCGGAGCAACACTTGAAAACGCAGAGATTGCAAAAGGTCTTCCTGCTTCTCCGGGTGCTGCCAGTGGTCAGATCGTATTTCATGCATCAGATGCAGAAGAATGGAATGATGATGGAAAGAAAGTCATCCTTGTCAGAATAGAAACATCCCCGGAAGATATCAAGGGTATGGATTCAGCCCAGGGTATCCTTACCAACAGGGGTGGTATTACCTCTCATGCAGCTGTTGTAGCCAGGGGAATGGGCAAATGTTGTGTTTCCGGTGCAGGAACGATCATGATAGATTATACCAGGAAAATAATGACGGCTGGAGAGAAAGTCTTTAAAGAAGGTGATTGGATTTCATTGAACGGAACAACCGGGCAGGTATTCGATGGAAAACACGAAACGGTGCTTCCTGAAATCAGTGGTGACTTTAAGGAATTATTGAATCTTTCTGATGGCATTGCAAGAATTAAAGTAAAGGCCAATGCTGATAATCCAAAAGATGCCAGGGTTGCACTTAACTTTGGTGCTACAGGTATCGGTTTATGCAGAACAGAACATATGTTCTTTGAAGGCGATCGCATTAAACTGGTCAGGGAAATGATCCTGGCACACAATGTTGAAGAAAGAGAAATTGCCTTGAATAAACTATTACCAATTCAGAGAAAAGATTTTGAAAGCATTCTTTCTGTAATGCACGACAAACCGGTCACAATCAGGTTGCTGGATCCTCCTCTTCACGAATTCCTTCCGGAAGATGAAGTTGGTATGATGCAAATGGCGAAAGATCTTCATGTAAAATATGATGACGTTGTTGAAATGGTAAGAACGCTCCATGAAACCAATCCTATGCTTGGGCACCGGGGTTGTCGCCTTGCCAATACTTTTCCTGAAATTTCAATAATGCAAACCAGGGCAATCCTGGAAGCAGCCATTGAACTGAGGAAAAAAGGTATCAATGCAAGACCGGAAATTATGGTTCCACTTACCAGTATGAGCGGTGAATTGAAAGAACAATTATCGATTATCAAGGAGACTGCGCAGAAAGTATGTGAAGAAAAGAATGATTGCATCGACTATAAGGTCGGAACAATGATTGAGATCCCAAGAGCTGTCATTATTGCAGATATCATTGCTCCCCTAGTTGATTTCTTCTCATTCGGAACCAACGACCTGACGCAAATGACCTATGGATTTTCACGGGATGACATCGGTAAATTCCTTCCTGTATATCTTAAAAAAGGAATTATTGCCAATGATCCGTTCCAGACAATTGATCAATATGGTGTTGGCAGACTTGTAAAGATCGGAAATGCACATGGTAAAAAAGCAAATACCAAGCTTGAAGTAGGTGTCTGCGGAGAACATGGCGGAGATCCTGAATCAATAAAGTTCTTCAATTCTGCAGGACTTGATTATGTAAGTTGTTCGCCGTACAGAATTCCGATTGCGCGCCTTGTAGCAGCACAGGCAAAGATCGAGCAAAAAGATATAACTGTGCCGTTGACCGTAGAAGAAGACATCCTGGTTTAAATATTAGTCAGTTAGTTGCTGCAATATAATTACCAGGAATAAGCAGGCTTTGTTATTTTGGGACTCCATGTATATCTACAATAAAATACTGGAGTCCCGAAATAAGGGCTTGAAGCAGCTGGCAGTACTTATTGATCCGGATAATCCTGATTTTTCAAATCTTGAAAAACTGGTAGAAGTCTCGATCAGGTCAAAAGTTGATTATTTTTTTGTTGGAGGCAGTACCTCCCATGATAATCAAATTGATAAAATATTAGAACTGCTCAACAGCCAGGTTAATATACCGGTGGTTATATTTCCCGGGAATGACAAACAGATCAGAAGCAATGCCGATGCATTGCTTCTTTTGTCAATGATATCTGGCAGAAATCCTGAATACCTGATCGGTCAACATGTACAATCTGCTGAAATCCTATACCACTCTAATATCGATATCATTCCCTGTGGTTATATGTTAATTGACGGTGGGAAAATGACTGCTGTAAATTATGTCAGTCAGACTCAAACCATTGGACAGGACGATCTGAAGACTGCCAGGAATACCGCGCTGGCCGGCCAGTTCCTGGGACTTAAATTAATCTA
>JAHHJO010000527.1:0-2291 GCA_018680275.1 Bacteroidia bacterium | reverse complement strand
GCCATTCTGTGAACCATTATATGAAACAAACAATTCATTTAAAGCTGAGCATGTAAAGGCTATTTCATGGCCAGGTGAAAAGTCGCATGATCAACTCAGTGATGATTTAATCGATATATGGAAGTCTTCAGAAAGGAAGTTGATCCTCTTCGGGATGTCTGATATCAATAGTGAAACGGATGCCTTCTTGCAAGAACTTACCAGAAATGATCAGCTTGTTTTATTGACAGAGACTTGTTCAAATCGTCAAGTTGATCTTGCGATTAAAACGATAGACAGAGTCATTACTACCTTTGAAGATGAAAATGAAATAATTCAACCAGACCTTGTTGTAAGTCTGGGTGGATCTGTCATTTCAAAGAAAATCAAGAAGCTATTGCAGGATTTTAAACCAAGCCATCACTGGTGGGTAGGAGAAGCAGATGCTCAGAATACTTTTGGTGCTTTATCAGCAGATATCAAATCGGATGCAAATTCTTTCCTTAAACAGGTTTCGATGATTGAAAGTATCAACAAGCAGGAATTTCAAAATACCTGGCGAGAGAGAAATGAAAAACTTAAGTTAAAACATAATGAATTCCTGGGGAAAGCACCTTATTCTGATTTACTGGTGTTTGATACGGTTTTAAAGAATTTGCCATCTTCTTCGGTGCTGCATATGGCAAACAGTACCCCGGTAAGATATGTCCAGTTGTTTGATCAAAGGAATGATATTAAATATTTAGCGAATCGTGGAGTGAGCGGCATTGACGGAAGTACATCAACAGCATTGGGATATAGTTTGAAATCAGGAGAATTGAATGTGTTGATTACAGGAGATTTGTCATTCTTTTATGATTCAAATGCATTCCTGCATGATTACAGGGATGCAAATCTGAGAATTATCATTATCAATAATTCCGGTGGAAGTATTTTCAGGATTATACCCGGTCCTTCAAGTACCTCACAACTTGAAAAATTCTTTGAAGCAAGGCATGATTTTAGTGCGGAGCACCTGGCAAAATTCTATGGATTGGACTACCAGAGAGCCGAAGACACTGAGAAACTGAAGGAAGTTTTATCCACCTTTTTTGATTCATCTAAAAGCGGAATTTCGATCCTTGAAATATTTACAGATAATGAACTCAATCCAAAGGTTTTGAAATCCTACTTTGAGTATATTAAGGAATGATCATAAGTATTTATTAACCTGCTGATATTTATTTGATTTGAACAAAACAAAAGATATCCCTTTTTCGAATCTTGACAGAGGACAAAGGATCAGGCAGATCCTGGATAAGGACATTTATGATCTTGTGATTATAGGAGGTGGAATTACTGGCGCAGGAATTGCACTGGATGCTGCACTTCGGGGTATTAAAACGCTTCTTATAGAGAAAAGTGATTTTGCAGCTGGAACAAGCTCAAAATCAACAAAGCTCATTCATGGCGGTCTGAGATACCTTAAGCAGTTTGAATTCGGTCTTGTCCGGGAAAGCGGCCTTGAGCGATCAGTATTGCATCATAATATTCCACATTTAGTTCACCCGGAAAGAATGCTTTTACCCATAGTTGAAGATGGTGGCTTTGATATGTTCACAGCGTCCATTGCAGTCAGTGTTTATGATATGCTTGCCAAAGTATCCAGGAAAGACAGGAAGATAAAGTTGAACAAGTCGAGAGCCCTGGAGGCAGAACCGCTATTACCCGAATCAAGATTGAAGGGCGCGATTTCATATGCTGAATACAGGACGGATGATGCAAGATTGACTATTGAATTGATCAAGGCAGCCCGAAGGCATGGTGCAGAAGCTTTGAATTATATGGCGTTGGATAGGATTGAAAATGACGAGGCAGAAGGTATGCGACTTCATTGTTCAGATAAACTGGACGGAACATCATACGTATTTGATGCGCGGGCTGTAGTTTCTGCTGCTGGTCCCTGGGTGGATAAAGTACGTGGAATTTCAGAACAGTCAATAAGCAAAAAACTTCATTTAACAAAAGGCGTACATGTTGTAGTACACAAGAAAGAATTACCTGTCCGTTCACCTATATATTTTGATACAAAGGATGGACGGATGATCTTTGTAATCCCCAGGGATAAAGTCTGTTATATAGGCACAACGGATACAGATTATCATGGTGACCTGGACAATGTCTTGTGTACAAAGGAAGATGCCCTTTATCTCCTGGATAATGTCAATAGCTACTTTGAAGGGATATCCATAAGTTTAGCTAACGTGATTTCTTCCTGGGCTGGTTTGCGGCCTTTGATCCAGGAAGAAGGAAAGGGACCCACTGAACTGTCA
>JAHHJO010000013.1:0-3036 GCA_018680275.1 Bacteroidia bacterium | reverse complement strand
GTAAATCAAGCCCAGCAGAAAAAACACCCGGTAATCCTGTCAGGATGACTCCCTTGATATTTTCATCCCTGGCAAACTCATCGAAACATGTTCGTATTTCACCGACCAGTTGTGCATTCAGTGCATTTACTTTTGGACGATTCATCTGGGCAATAACATAAGCCCCTTTATTTTCTATATTGATATATTCCATATGTTCTATTAAAAAAGCTTTTCGATACGGTTCTTTTGAGCAGCTTGCCAGGCCATCATACACAAGAACCGGCAAGCCTGGTTCAAATTAGCAAATTTCTTGTTGTCCGTGAGTCCTTTATGATACCGATAATAAACCTGCTGTGCAATGACTGCCAGTTTGAATAAACCGTAGACATAGTAAAAGCAAATATCATCAACCGGTCTCCCACTCATCCTGGCATATGATTCCACCACTTCAGCTCTCCCCGGATTTCCTTTCATCAAAGTAGGTGAAGGTAATCCCTGGGCGATCATCGGACCATCCTCAGGCATTGACCAATAGGCTAAAGATGTTCCCAGATCCATCAATGGATCCCCAATGGTACACATTTCCCAATCCAGGACAGCATTGATTTTACTCCAATCCTTCTCATCAAACATCAGGTTATTATATTTGAAATCATTATGAATCAGGCTGTGATCATAAGTTGAAGGTTGATTTTCGCGCATCCAATTTGCAACTAGCTCTGCTTCCTGAATATCTTCCGTGGCTGCAGCATGATATTGTTTGACCCAGTTAGTCACCTGTCTTTCGACATATCCATCAGGTCGTCCTATTTCATCAAGGCCTGCTGATTTGTAATCAAGTCCATGTAATTCTACAAGTTTTCTAAGCCACGCATCCGATATGACTTTAAATGATTCAGATAAGACCTGCCTTTCCCTGGCTTCCTTTAAGGTCAGAACCACACCATGTTTCTGCTCCATAATATAAAAATGACTATCCCAGACATCTTTGTCATCAGCATAAAGGAATGTTTGAGGTGCTTCCGGAAATACAGGATGTAGCCGGCTGAGCACTGTATATTCCCTCTTCATATCATGCCCTCTTTTGACGGCTCCTTTTGGTGCACGCCTTACAACATAGGACTTATCTTCAATCAACAGTAAATAAGTCAGGTTGGAATATCCATTGGTGAATATATTCCAGTTGGTGTCTGAATTGATATTTTCAGCAAGTCCTTTTTTTAGGAGAAGTTGCTTAAAAAGCGTTTCATTCAATCCTGTTGGTATGCCTGTTTCTGATAGCATGACTAAGTTTCATCAAATGTACAAAGTCTCAGTTCATAGTACCAAGTACTTAGTACCAGGTACTTTCCTTCAAATTATGTACATTGGAATATGAATACAAAATCTGATAAATCACCCGATGCATTCAACCTGTCCGGGAAGGTGGCTATCATTACCGGCTCCTCCAAAGGCATCGGCGCAAGCATTGCCAAAACATTGGCCGAACATGGTGCCAGTGTCGTCATAAGCAGCCGCAAACAAAAAGCTGTGGATAAACTGGCTGAAGAATTGCAATCAGAAGGGCTTAATGTGAAAGCCTGCGAATGTCATGTGGGACAAAAAGCGGATCTTGAAAAATTGGTCAATTTTGCGAAAGAAGAATTTGGTGGCGTTGATATCCTGGTCAATAATGCTGGTATCAATCCGGTGTATGCACCCTTATCCGAAATGAGTGATGTCGCTTATGAAAAAATCATGAACGTCAACCTGAAGGCCTGCCTCATATTATCTAACTTATGTTACCCGATCATGAAAGAACGGGGCGGTGGCTCTGTCATCAATATATCATCGGTAGAAGGACTAAAGACTTCACCAGGCCTCAGTGTCTATTCGATTTCAAAAGCAGGGCTTAATATGTTGACTCAAAGCCAGGCCAGGGAATGGGGGCAAGATAATATCAGGGCCAACGCCATATGCCCGGGATTGATTCAGACTAAATTGAGTTCAGCCATCTGGCAGAACGAAAGTGTCCATAATGCTTTTATCGACAAACTCCCATTGAAAAGAATTGCACAACCGGAAGAGATATCCAACCTGGCATTATTCCTTGCATCAGATGCATCATCCTACTGTACCGGAAGTATCATTACTGCAGATGGAGGCTATATGTTGGCCGGATAAGTTATTTTAAAGTCATGAATTTCGAACAATCACAAAAAGTCAGGGAATTAACGGCTCAGTTATCTGATTTTATGAATAAATGGGTCTATCCATTGGAACAGGAGTATTATTCATTTACAAAAAACAATCCATGGAAAACTTTTCCTTCAATGAAATCATTGCAGGACAAGGCGAAGCAGGAAAAACTATGGAATCTGTTTTTACCCAGGGAATATGGTTCACTTAGCCCTGGATTGACCAACCTTGAATATGCGCTATTGGCAGAGCAGATGGGCAGAGTTTTATGGTCTTCCCAGGTATTTAATTGTTCAGCACCTGATACCGGGAATATGGAAGTACTGGCCAAATATGGTTCAGATGCACAAAAAGAGCAATGGCTCAAACCTTTGATGAATGCCGAGATCCGTTCGGCATTCCTGATGACTGAACCTGACATCGCTTCTTCAGATGCCACGAATATTCAAACATCTATTGTCAAAGATGGAGACGATTATATTATTAACGGAAGGAAATGGTGGTCGACTGGAGCCATGAATCCGGATTTACGGTTTTACATCGTCATGGGTAAAACCGATCCGGATGCTGATCGATATCATCAGCAAAGTATGATTATTGTTCCCTCTGATGCACCGGGCATCAAAATTCTTCGTTCGCTGGAAGTATTTGGCAATGAAGAATCACCTGAAGGACACGCAGAAATAATTCTGGAGAATGTCAGGGTGCCTGTTGAAAACCTGATCCAGTCCGAAGGTGACGGCTTCAGGATTGCCCAGGGACGATTGGGACCCGGAAGAATTCATCATTGCATGCGTTTAATAGGTGCAGCCCAGCGAAGCCTTGATTTGATGTGTGAAAGAGTCAGCAATAGAACTGCATTTGGAAGATCACTTT
>JAHHJO010000482.1:0-5842 GCA_018680275.1 Bacteroidia bacterium | reverse complement strand
CCAAGGACAAGATTATAAAATGTTTCATTCCTGTATTCCGTGCCTTTGGATATAATGGAAAGTCCGCTGTTGAGATTCGTATTTGTATTTTCTTTTTCTGAAGGAAGTTCCCTGTACCCTATACCCAGTTGTGTAAATAAATTAAAATTGCGGGTCCTGTTATTCATACTTAAACCAAAACTGTGATTGTCCGGGGTTCCTGTATTGACTGACATACTTCCATTCAATCCCTTTTTCTCGTTCTTCTTTAATACAATATTGATAATCCCGGAGGAACCTTCAGCTTCGTATTTGGCAGATGGATTCGTAATCACTTCAATACTTTCAATCATATCCGCAGTTATGGAGCCCAGTGCATTTGATTCATCATTAGCAAGTACAGACGGCTTTCCATTTATCAGCATCTGAACACCACCACTTCCTCTTAGAGTCACTTCACCTTCGATACTTACATTGACTGATGGTACATTATTCAATACTTCAAGAGCACTTGCACCGGTTGAACTCAAATCTTTTCCGACATTAAACACTCTTTTATCCAATTTGAATTCTGTACTTGACTTTTCAGCAGCAACTATGATTTCTTCAAGGCGCATTGCATCTTTTGCCAATAAAATTCTTCCTAAATCTGCATAGCCTTGCACGAATTCAATATTGTCCATTCTTTTAGTCTCATAACCGATAAAACTGATTTCAACGTAAATCTTCTTACGGCTAATCTCCATCTCAAAATATCCTTCGTTTTCGGACATATTACCCAGAATCATCGAATCATCATCTTTGTCATGCACTGAAACGGTTGCGTAATCAATATACTGGCCAGAATTTTCATCAATTATAGTTCCACTGACCCGAAATCTATTTTCTTTTTGATCTAATGATTTATTGCTCTCTTGGGCGTTCAAAAAAGTACACAGGCTAAAGAAAATAATTGAAAGAAAAAATTTGAAACGCATAAAGACTATTATGGTCCAAAGATGGTTCATAATTTTATGAGATAAAAGCGAATATATTTAATGACTTGTTAATTGAGGGCTTACAACCAAATAATGACTTGAGAAAATCAGGAAGGTATTAGCCGTTAATAATATTATTCAATCTACAGGAAAAGCTTTGTTGGTGTGCCCAAGGCAATTGATTGATTAACCCACGACCAGTTTGTAACCTATGCCCCGGGCGTTTACAATCTTCACACTTTCATCTCCGTCAAGTTTTTTACGAAGCTTTGAAATAAAAACATCCAGGGTTCTTCCCACATAGTCTCCTTCGTCACCCCAAACCTTTTTCAGAATCTCATTCCTGTCAATAGTCTCATTAACTGATTCATTCAATACGGTGAGGAGTTCAGCTTCCTTACTCGATAAATCAATACTTTCATTATTGTAAGACAAGGTCATATTTCGTTTATCAAACAATGTAGCCCCAATCGATATAAGATTCGGATTGACTGGGACAGATCTCTTTTTCCTCTTGAGGTAACTGATCAATCCGATGACAAAAATTACTGGAAGTATCAAAAACACAGATGAGAAAAGGCTCTTATACAGAGGTATATGTAAATCCTGGTCTTCACCACTCGCCATATCGGATTCAAGATTCTTGACATCCAATACTGTAATTACAATAAAATAGCAATCCTCCGGATAAACCCGACCTGCACAAGGCATAAAATTCGGATTAACCGCATTACCAATTGTATAACTGTATACAACATTTTCTGATTCACAGCTTACAACTTCAACAAGATAATCCGATGTAATCCCTGATTTCGCCATATTGCTATCAACCACGGCAACAATAATTTCTGCCTCAAATTCAAATTCAGTATCAAATGCAATCCGGTATTCATTATCGCTTTTCTCTATCGGCAATACCCTTGAAGTTGTATCACTAAGATTCGTCAATATTTCATGACCAATCATTCTCATCACCACCTTGGTTCTTTTTTCGTTTATCTCCTCAATAGTGGCGCTCCAGCATATAAGAGGAACGAAAAAAAACACAAGCAAGACTAAAGGTTTGAGAATGGATCGGATATAATTTATTGAAGACATACTACAAAGCTATAGGATTATCTCTTTCCTGGTAGTGTTTTACACTCATTTTACACAATTTTACATTCTTATTAAGCATTCAAACTTGTGCATCCGTAACTTTATAAGAGTTAAAAAAACATCATCTTATTACAGGTTACTACAATCAAATTCAATGAAACACATTTTTCTAAGTTTAATCTTATGCTTTTTGTCCCAGGTTACAACAGTATTGGCCCAGGAAACACGCTCACCAAGCATAGAATGTAGTGTGCATAAAGTGTACCCTTCATTTTCCATTTCCAGGCAAAAGCTGGTTGAAGCAAATACCCTTATGGATCTTAACAAGCATTATAAACCTTCATGGATAAAAGATTATGTTTCCGTTGAAGTCTCTGCTACTGTAGATGGAAAAAAAACGATCATCAAAAGTAAAAACGATACACTTACAAATGACCAGAAGAATATGTTGAAGAACATAGACACCAATACGTCTGTGTCTTTTTTGGTGAAATATATACCAGACAACAATCTAAAAAATAAAGAAGTCCGGAAGTACGACTGTGAGATTCCTGTAGAACCGGAGAAAGAAGCCCGGTTTCCGGGTGGTGAAGTCGCCATGAAAAAATACCTTAAAGCATATGCTTTCGATAAACTGCCGGAAAACAGTTTTGAAGAATACGCAGTAGGCACAGTCAAGTTCACTGTCAATGAAGATGGACAGATCATCAATCCTCATTTTTTCTGGCCCATTGAGAATGACGAAGTTGAGAAAATACTGATGTCAACAATCTGTAATATGCCGGTATGGGAACCAGCGGAATTTGCAGACGGCACAAAAACAAAACAGGAATTGGTTTTAACAGTTGGAGACATGAGAAGTTGCGTCATAAACATGTTGAATATTCATCAGGACAAACCGAATTAATAGAATTCAAGCTGGTTATTTCTTAGTATCTTTCATTTACAACAATCTGTAAATGAAGGAAATAATTAAACTGGGCGGGATTTCAATTCTATGTGGAGGTGTTTTCTTCATTATTACAAACGCTCTTTTGACACCTTTCATTGACTTTAAAGCTTCATTTAGTGAAGTGGCCAATTCAGAAATTTTCCTTTACAGGATGATCTCCGCGGCTTTCACCGTATTTTTCTTGTTGATCGCCACCCCGGGCATGTATCTATACCAAAACAAAAGAAACAGCAAGTTTGGCTTCGTTGCCTTTTTAATCGCATTTGCTGGTGGTACTTTCTTATTTGCAAATGAATGGTACCAGGTTTTTATTCTTCCGGAAATAGCTGCGAGCAGCCCTGATGCTATAGATTTGCTGGATTCATCCGGTTCTTTTTCTTCATATGATTTTGGTGCTTTCCTGGCACTCATTACTTTTACTGTGGGATGGTTATTAATAGCGATTCATTTAATCAGGTCGGGATTTAAACCAAGAATATCACCAGGCTTTATTATAGCCGGCTTCTTTCTAATTCCAATTCTTTCCGCAATTATATCTCCGTCAATTGGAGGTGCCATCGGTAGTACAGTTCTTGGTCTTGGTTTCATTGCGATTGGCGTACGCATTTTACAACAGACCTAATGGATTCTAAATGAATAATTCCCTAGTATTCCAGTCAAAGAGTCAATATGGCACAAAGTACTTTTATGTCCCTTTTCTGCTCACAGGTATATCCCTGGGCATTTTATTTATCAGATTCCTTATAGGTCATATATATGAATTTGAAAATTGGCTGGTTATCCATATAGGAAAAGTCACAATAGTTGTATTTCTGATTGAACTCCTGTTATTAAAAATCCTGGGTAAATACCATAGTGTAATTATTCGAAGCATCCAAAATGAAATGTCAATAGAACTTGTAGAAGACACTCACCTTGTTGTAAGAGACACAATAAAGAGCATAGACTTTTTTTGGGATTATTTCTCAAAATCTCCTATCACTGACAAGGAATTCAAAGAAGACAGGGGTTATCTTTATCAAAGACTGCTCTGTGAAATTGATACGAATGAAAATGGTAAATTCTGGCTCAGCCATGAATTGCTTTTTTTCCAGGATGCTCCAGCTTCCTGGGATTATAAACAACTGGATAAAAATGATAATGATAAATTATATACATGTAGTAATTTGAAACAATTAAAAAAACTAATATCCAAAACACAATGACGGAAACAACAGAAAAACAATCCTTCCTAAGAAAACTGATACTGCTGATTTTGGGATTTGGACCCGGGATTTTTGCCATTGGCTATACCATAGGTACAGGAAGTGTTACTTCCATGATCGTCGCAGGAAGTACTCATGGCATGCAACTTCTGTGGGTACTGTTACTCTCTTGTATATTCTCTGGTTTATTGATGTACAGTTATGGAAAGTATGCACTGGTTTCTGGTGAAACTGCTTTGTATGGATTCAGAAAACATATCAAATGGGGTAAAACAATAGCTATTCTTATTGCGATCGGCATTTCTTTTGGACAATGGAATTCTTTGATCGGTATCATGGGTATTTCATCGAATCTCATCTATGAATTATTGGCCATTTATTTTCCTGGAATTAGAGGATTTGAACACGAAGCTGTTATTATTATTGCCATACTGGTCATTGGTATAATGTATGGACTCCTACTTGTTGGAAAGTACAGTTTCTTTGAAAAAGTACTGATCATTTTTGTAACCATCATGGGAAGTTCATTTCTGTTCTCTTTATTTTTCGTTCACCCATTACCTGCAGAAGTCATCCAGGGACTCATTCCGACAATTCCCGAGGTTCAGGGAGGTCAAATGCTGGTAGCAGCATTTGTTGGCACAACGATGGCAGCTGCAACATTCCTTTCCCGTCCATTATTCATCCAGGGAAAGGGATGGACTATCAAAGATCTTGCTGTTCAAAGAAGAGATGCCATCACAGCAGCCATCCTGGTTTTTGTAATTAGTGGAACAATAATGGCTGTGGCACATGGCGCGCTATACCACCAGGGTAAACCTGTTACTCAAGTTCTGGATATGGCAGGTACATTAGAACCTATTGCGGGTAAATTTGCATTGTCCCTGTTTTTCTTTGGCACCCTCAGTGCTGGACTTTCATCGATATTTCCATGTTTGATGATCGCACCTATTTTGCTTGCTGATTACCAGAAAGGAAAACTTGAAACAGACTCAAGGCAATTTAAAGTCATCACAGGAATTGCATGCGTTGTAGCGCTTATAGTTCCGGTCTTTGGCGCTAACCCGATTCAAATCCAAATCCTTTCCCAGGTTTTCAATGTATTTATTCTTCCACTTGTAATAATTGGAATTATACTGATGCTTTTGAATAAAAAAGTTATGGCTGGTTACAAAACCGGTCCTGGCGTATACATAGGTTTGGGCTTGGCCTTGATTTTTGCATGCATTATTTCTTATAATGGATTAATTGCAGTCTTTGAATTCTATGATTAATTTGATCACAGTCTGAAGTTTCCTCGTCAATACAGCAAAATGAAGAAGAATTTATCAGTATTATACATCATTCTGTTAACTATTCTAAATTATAGTTGCAAGACAGGGAATACTGAATTGCTGGTTATGGACAATTTTTATCCATGGTGCATTGTAGCCTATGATTCAATGGAACGAAATCCTTCTGAACGAGTGGCAATGCTCAAAAAGATGAATTTCAGTAAATACGCTTATGACTGGCGTGACAGGCATTTGGAATCCACTGCCGAAGAACTAAGCCTGGCGAATGAAAATGATATTGAAATTATCTCCGTGTGGCTCTGGCTCAATGCAAAGAGAGACAGCACCAATAATCTT
>JAHHJO010000321.1:0-11186 GCA_018680275.1 Bacteroidia bacterium | reverse complement strand
CAGTGATATCATTTTCTTCAACAGACTTTCGTACAAGAGACAAATGACCTTCATGAAGGGCTCCCATCGTTGGGATAAAACCAATAGATTTTCTTTTTTTTCTCCATAAATCCATGTGTTTCTGGATGCTGGAGACTCTTTTGAGAATTTTCATAATTCAGATAAACGGCTAAATATAAATCAATCATTGTCCTTACCCAAATTGTTAATAATACTATATTGTATATATTTAGAATCTTATTGAACCGGGAATGAAACTACACAATCTATATGTTGCTGCCACGAGTCAGCATGTTGGAAAAACCACCTCTACCTTAGGACTTGCGGCCAGCTTTAAAAAGGCCGGTATTGATACCGGTTATTGCAAACCAGTGGGTCAGCAGCACATCGAGATTGATGGAAGTGTCGTTGATAAGGATGCTGTATTGTTTGCAGACCTTCTCAAGCTAAATATCAAACCTGAAGTGCATAGCCCGGTCATTATAGGAAAAGGGGCAACTGCAAAATACCTTGATAACCCTAAAGAGTATGATCTGAATAAGATGATCGATCATGCCAGAGTAACACTTGCGAAAGATCATAATGCAGTCATTTTCGAAGGAACCGGACACCCGGGGGTTGGATCTGTTGCTGATATATCAAATGCACGGGTTGCGAAATTGTTAAACGCCAAGGTGGTGATGATCGTTGAAGGCGGCATAGGGAGCACCATTGACAAACTGAATATGTCGCTTGCATTATTCAGGGAATTCGAGGTGCCTATCATAGGTGTTATCGTGAATAAGGTCATTCCATCCAAAACTGATCTTATTCGGAAATATGTCGGCAAGTGGCTGGAAAAAAACAATTTGCGCTTACTGGGTGTGGTTCCTTATGACAATACGCTTGCATACCCATTGATATGGACCATTTCAAAAGCGACTGGTGGAACACTTGAGTATTTTAAGGAAAAAGGATTTAATAAGGTTGAGAATATACTGGCAGGGTCATTGGTGGAGATGCAGGAAATAACGAAATCAAGTGATAATTTGCTCGTTGTAAGTTCTAGGGTTCTGGATGGTTCACTTTCAAGAATAAAAGAGATGTCAGAGCGGGCCGGCTTTTCGCATTCTCCTTTATCCGGCATTGTGGTTACCGGTGAAGGAACCATCTCTGATGATTCTGTTAATTATATAAATGAATTCAAAATTCCGGTTATCCGAACAGATCTGGATACTTATGGTGTTGTTGTTAAGATCAGTAAACTCGAGGTCAAGATAAACAGGAGAACACCATGGAAAATTGCAAAAGCCATACAACTCATCCAGGAAAATGTTGATATTAAAACAATGATTGAATTACTGGAAGAAAAATAGTAGTTGTTCTACAATGATTGTCAGATCCTAAAGCAGGATAACTCCGTTTGCCATAAACTTCAACTCTTCTTCAGGTTCTGTGATTGCATCTATTTCTTCCTGGCTCAATCCCTCATCTTCAGCATAATGCTTTAATTCATCAACTGTTGTGATTTCCTTATAAGCAACACCTTCCACGATAACTTTTTGGCCAGCAATATCTTTTGGCATGAAAAAGCCATAATCTTTAAACTTCACGAATATGGATGCGCCTTCAACATTATTGGCATCAACCAGGTTCATCCAGCATCCTTTGGTCTGGCATACAGCTTCAACCTGGGCTTCAACTTGAGTGTATACCGAATCCTGTGTTTCTATTTTTGACATAAGATCATTGAAACTGATTGCTTCGACTTTGTCAATTTTTTCTCCAAAATATTTATAACCATTCTCTTCCAGTGGTTGTGCAGGTTTTTTGCATGCCGAAATCATCACTGTGACTATAAATAAAAACTGAAGTAATTGCTTCATTCTGAAATTGTTTTTCGTGATAAAATTTTAATTCAAAACGCAAATGTCCTAATTTTTAAAATGATATGTTTCATTGCGCGAATAAATTTAAAAGTATATATTTGCAGCCCTTTTTAAAAGAAGTAAAATAACTCAGATTTAAATGAGACAATACGAGATTACGTTCATCATCGATCCCGTTCTACCAGGTGATGAAATACAAACGGTAGGAAAAGCTTACGAGAAGCTTTTAACAAATGACGGATGCCAGATAGTTCATGTAGACGAAATGGGTCTCAGACAACTGGCATATCCCATCAACAGGAGAAACTCCGGTGTGTATAAATCAATAGAGTTCACAACCGAAACCGGAGCAGTGATTCCCAAAATAGAATTGGCAATGCGACGAGACGAAAGAATCATGAGATTTCTTTCCGTCAAGTTGGACAAGTACGGTGTCAAGTATAATGATGACAACAGAAACGGCAGAATAGGGAAAAAGCCCAAAACCGTGAGTAGCGGTCCTGTAGCTAAAGAAGAGGTGAAAAAAGAGGATTTGACACTCATCGAAGGTATCGGACCCAAAATTGCCCAATTATTAAATACTGCGGGAATCAAATCTTATGAGAAACTGGCAGCAAGTTCCTATGAGGACCTTAAAAGCATCCTTTCTAAAGGAGGGCCAAGTTATGTTACTCATGATCCGGCGACCTGGGCAGAGCAATCCCAACTTGCAGCAGCAGGGAAATGGGCCGAACTCAATACACTAAAAGATAAATTAATTGGTAAAATTAGTCCTGCTTCTTCTGAAGAGGAATAAAAATATAAGACTATGGCTTCACGTGACGATATAAAGTTTTTAAGCAATCCCAACATAGGTAAAGACAACAAGAAATACTGCAGGTTCAAAAAATTTGGAATCAAGCATATTGATTATAAAGATCCTGATTTCTTGATCCAGTTTGTAAACCCTCAGGGCAAGTTATTGCCAAGAAGGATAACTGGAAATTCATTAAAGTATCAGAAGAAAGTGGCTGTTGCTGTTAAAAGAGCACGACACTTGGCTATGCTTCCTTACGTAACAGATTTATTAAAATAAAATAGTTAATTCCATGGAAATTATATTATTGCAATCTATCGACAATCTCGGATATAAGCATGATATCGTAAATGTGAAACCTGGATTCGGAAGAAACTATCTTATTCCCCAGGGTTTTGGTGTGATCGCTAATGACACAAATAAAAAGAAACTGGAAAAGATCCTTGAAGACGTGGCAGCTAAAGAAAATGCCAGGATTGAAGATTACAGGGAAATGGCAGCCAAGATCAAAGGCCAGGCTGTACAAATCGGTGTAAAATCCGGTACTTCAGGAAAGATCTTCGGGAAAGTTACCAATATTCAGATCGCTAACGCGTTGAAGGAAAATTTCGAAGTAGAGATCGAAAGAAAGAAAATTGAACTTGCTGAAGAACCGAAAGAAATCGGGACATATACGGCAACAATCAAATTCCACCCGGAGGTTACAGAAGAAATTAGTTTCGAATTGATCAAGGAATAAGAAATCAGCTTTCTTCTTTAAGTTTTCTTCTTAATATTTTTCCAACATTGGTTTTGGGGAGTTCTTTTCGGAATTCCACTTCTTTAGGTACTTTGTAACCTGTAAGATTTTCCCTGCAAAACTGGATCAGTTCGTCTGATGTAAGTGATTTGTCTTTTTTAACGACAAATACTTTGACGCACTCTCCTGACTTTTCACTTTCTATACCAATAGCAGCCGCTTCAAGAACCTTTGGATGTGCTGAAACCACATCTTCAACCTCATTCGGGTATACATTAAATCCGGATACAAGGATCATATCCTTTTTCCTGTCTACGATAGACAGGTATCCTTGCTCATCTATAATACCGATATCGCCAGTATTCAGCCACCCATCAGAAGTTATGGTCTGTGCTGTTTCTTCGGGTTTGTTGTAGTAGCCTTTCATGACCTGTGGTCCTTTGACTTGTATTTCGCCTCGCTGTCCGAACGGCATTATTTCACCTTTCTCACCAACTATTCTAAGATCAGTAGAAGGTACTGGAATTCCTACAGTACCAAGCACTGTTTTACCATGTGGATTAGAAGAGACAACAGGTGAAGCTTCCGTCATTCCATAACCTTCTGTAATATCCTGTCCGGTCATTTCCTTCCATTTTTCAGCGACACTCTTTTTAAGTGCTGTTCCACCGGCAGCTACAAATGACATATTAGACCATTCCGCTGATTGAAATCCAGTATCATTCAGCAAGGCATTATACAATGTATTAACCCCGGTCATTCCGGTGATTTTATACCTGCCAAATTCCTTTACGACCGTGGAAAGGTCTTTTGGATTCAGAACGAGTACAGACAAGGCACCCAGGTCTATGGTTGCCATACAATTCACTGTAAAAGCAAAAATGTGATACAATGGAAGAGGTGCAAGAATAATCTGTTCATCATTGCCTTCCATATAAGGATTTATAAATGCCCTGATCTGTAGCATGTTTGCAACAATATTCCTGTTGGTAAGCATAGCACCTTTACTGACTCCTGTTGTACCTCCTGTGTATTGGTGCACGATGACTGTATCAGGTGTAGACTCAAATGGTTCTATTTTGAACTTCTTACCCTGGGCCAGGGCATCTTTCATATTGACCGTATTGGCCAAGTTATACTTAGGGACCATCCTTTTTAAATGTCTCACAGCTAAGTTTACTACACTACCCTTGACACCAAGCATTTCACCAATCGATGTTATTATGATTGTCTTGATTGATGTACTTGGGAGAATCTTTTCAAGATTTGCAGCAAAATTCTCCAGTATAAGGATCGCTTTGACCTCACTGTCCACAAATTGATGTTCCATTTCACGTGGTGTATACAGGGGATTTGTATTTACTACAATCAATCCTGCTTTGATTGCACCAAAAGTTGCAATTGGATACTGCAACAAATTGGGCAGCATGATGGCTATTTTATCACCTGGAACCAATCCCCGACTCTGAAGATAGGCACCAAATTGGGTACTTAACTGGTCAAGTTGTTTGAAACTTAATTCCTTTCCCATGGATGAAAAGGCTTTGCGTGTTCCGAACTGATTACACCTGTCTTTGATGTATTCTGCTACCGTTGGATAAATATCGGGATCTATGTTGGCGGCAATACCACTTGGGTATTGTTTTAACCAGGGCCTGTCACTATTCATAATTAATTGTCTTTGAACGGAAAAAATACAAAATACAATTTTTGAAAATGAATTTTGAAAGAGGAATCTTTAGATATGAGTCAGGGGTTTCACTATTCAAGAAATAATAATACCTTTGCGCCACTTTTTTAATTTATTAACCACTGCCTTGATGCTGATCAGGGCATACAAACCTGGTTCTATTATGTCTGACGAAAAGAATCTTGAAAATGAAAAACCGGTAGAAACTCCGACTGAAGAAGTCGTTGAGACGCCCATAGAGGAATCTACTGAAGAAAAAACTGCAGAATCAACAACTGAAAAAAGTGATTCTGAAACTCCTGAACAAGTCGAAATCGAAATCGAAGATGAGAATTCCAAACTCGCTGAATCTCCGCATGATGATTATGACTGGTCTATAGGAAACAAACACACACTTGCGTACAGTGAAGAAGAGATTAATGATTATCTGGCTGATTACGACAAGTCACTCAACAGTATTTCAGAATTTGAATTGGTGTCCGGAAAAGTATCCGCTATCAGCGATGGTAATGTATTACTTGACATCAATTATAAATCCGATGGCCTGGTTCCTCTGACTGAATTCAGAGATACACCTGATCTTAAAGTAGGAGATAAAGTTGAAGTATACATTGAAGCAAAGGAAGATATCAGAGGTCAGCTTCAATTATCGAGGAGAAAAGCTAAGTTGATCAATGCCTGGGATAGCCTTGTTGATTCCTTTGAAAACGGAACGATCATTAAGGGAAGTGTAATCAGTAAGACGAAGGGAGGACTCATTGTGGATGTTGGAGGTCTTGAAACATTCCTTCCAGGTTCACAAATCGATATCAAGCCTATTATTGATTATGATTCATATGTAGGTAAAACAATGGAGTTCAAGGTTGTAAAGATCAATGAAGTGATCAAAAACGCTGTTGTTTCGCATAAGGCACTGATTGAAAGTGATCTTGCAGAACAAAGAGAATCCATTATATCAGGACTTGAAAAAGGACAGGTACTTGAAGGTTTGGTGAAGAATATCACAGACTTCGGAGCCTTTATGGACCTTGGTGGTGTTGATGGCTTGTTATATATCACTGATATTTCTTGGGGCAGGATCAATCATCCACAGGAAGTTCTTGAGCTCAATCAAAAACTGAATGTTGTTGTTCTTGATTTTGACGAAGACAAAAAACGTATCTCTCTTGGATTGAAGCAGCTTCAGCCGCACCCATGGGAAGTATTACCTCAGGATGTTGTTGAAGGCTCATCAATTAAAGGTAAGATTGTCAATATCGAAGATTATGGAGCATTCCTCGAGATCATACCTGGCGTTGAAGGCCTGATCCACGTTTCAGAAGTAACCTGGAGTAATCAGCCTGTGAATGCAAGGGAATATTTCTTCCTTGGACAGGAGTTTGAAGCTAAAGTTGTGACTATAGACAGGGAAGAAAGGAAAATGTCATTAAGTATAAAACAGTTACTGGATGATCCTTGGGTTAAGGTTATTGATCAGTACCCAGTAGACTCTAAACATTCCGGGGAAGTCAAGAACCTGACACCTTATGGTGTATTCGTTGAACTGCAGGAAGGCGTAGGTGGTATGGTACACATTTCTGATCTTTCATGGACAAAAAGATATTCTCATCCTTCTGAATTCACAAAAGTAGGGGACAATATCGATGTTGTCATTCTGGAAGTAGATAAGGAAAGCAGAAAACTCTCGCTTGGACATAAACAACTGGAAGAGAATCCATGGGATACTTTTGAGAATGTATTCCCGGTTGGTTCATATCATGAGGCTACGGTAATAAAGAGAGAAGATCGTGGAGCTATTGTACAGTTGCCTTATGGACTTGAAGCTTTTGCACCTTTCAAACATATTAAGAAAGAAAATGGTCAGAATGCTGAAGTAGATGAAATCCTGACAGTAAAAGTTATTGAATTCAATAGAGATGACAAGAGGATTATTGTTTCGCATCTGAGATATCTTGAAGATATCAAACGAGAAGCAGAAGGCGAGGTGAGAAGAGAGAGGGATCAGGAAAGAAGAAAGACAAGATCAGCTGTTAAAAGGCAGAATACGAAGGTAGAAGGCACGACACTTGGTGACTTAGGTGTATTTTCTGAATTAAAAGGAGCTTTTGATGCGCCGGTACCTCCTCCTAAGAAGAAGAAAGAAGAACCGGTAGTTGAAAAGAAAGTGGAAGAAGTGGCTGAAAAGAAAGCAAAAGAAGTTGCTGAAGATAAAGCTGAACCGGTAGCAGAAAAAGTTGTTGAGGAAGTGAAGGAGCCAGTTGTAGAAGCTGTGGCCGAAGAAACTGCTGAAACTGTAGCAGAAGTGCCTGCTGAAGAGCCGGCGAAGAAAGCTAAAGCCAAAAAGGCCTCAACAAAAAAGGATGACAAAGATGATCTCAGGAAAATCGAAGGTATCGGACCAAAAATTGCCGAGATTATGGCAAATGGAGGTGTTGCTACATTTGAGGACATGGCCAATGCAGATGTTGAAAAATTGAAAGAAATTTTAGCTGAAGCAGGACCTAGATACAAAATGCATAATCCTGAAACCTGGCCACAACAGGCTTCACTTGCTGCAAAAGGTGATTGGGATGCATTGAAAATACTACAAGACGAACTGGATGGAGGTAGAAAATAATCTGCTCATCCTTTAGAATAATTGAATGCCTGGATAAACATTTATCCGGGCATTTTTATTTACATTCAAGTGGAGTTCCAAAATGAAAGAAATAAATTGAAAAGAGTCAGCATTATCGGGTCAGGAATAGCAGGAATGTCAGCAGCATGTGTTATGGCAGAAGCAGGTTATGATGTTACGGTGATTGAAAAAAATGATAAGCCCGGGGGTCGTATCAATGTTTTTGAAGAAAAGGGTTTTCGATTTGATATGGGTCCAAGCTGGTATTGGATGCCTGAAGTTTTTGAAAATTTCTATAATAGATTCGGATTTAAATCCTCAGATTTCTATGAGCTCAGGAGACTCGATCCTTCTTATAGAGTGTGGTTTGATGATCGGGGAAAAATGGATATTCCTGCTGATTTTGGAGAGCTTAAAGAAATGTTTGACAAGATTGAGCCAGGTAGCGGTTTGAAACTGGAGAAATTCATTAATCATGCAAAAGAAAAGTATGATATAGGTATGTCGGAGTTTGTATGGAAGCCAGGGCAGTCAATATTTGAGTTTGCCGATATAAGGGTGTTCAGAAATTTTTTCAGACTCCAACTATTTAAATCAATTTCTAATGAGATAGGCAAGGTTGTAACGAATCCTCAATTAAAGCAGCTGCTTGAATTCCCGGTTCTTTTCCTGGGGGCTGCTCCTGCTGACACCCCTGCCTTGTATAGCCTGATGAATTATGCTGACCTTAAACTGGGAACCTGGTATCCTGATGGAGGTATGTATAAGATTGCTGAAGCCTTTTATCGTATTGCGACATCTCTAGGTGTGAAATTTGAATTCAACGAAGCAGTCAGGTCATTTAAATACAATAATGGAAACATAAGCCATGTCATTACAGATAAATCAGTCTATGAAACAGATATGGTAATTGCAAATGCAGATTACCATCATGTGGATCAGGAAATAGTAAGTCCCGAATTAGCAAATTATGATAATAAATATTGGGAAGGCAGAAAGATGGCTCCATCATCCTTGTTGTTCTTTTTAGGTCTTGACAGGAAGGTGAAGAATCTGGAACATCACAATTTATTCTTTGATGCCGACTTCGACAAACATGCGGGACAGATATACCATCACCCGGAATGGCCGGAGGACCCTCTGTTTTATGTTTGTTGCCCTTCGAGAACAGATAATACTGTAGCACCACCAGGTCACGAGAATCTGTTCGTATTGATTCCCCTGGCTCCGGATTTGCCGGGCGAGACATCTGAAAGAACGGATCAATATCTTGATATTGTTATAAAAAGAATCAAGGATGCCACATCAGTGGATATTTCTGAACATATCGTTTATAAAAGACATTTTGGCATCAGGGATTTCAAAAGTTATTATAATTCGTTTAAAGGAAATGCATACGGACTGGCTAATACTTTATTTCAGACTGCCATCCTTAAGCCTTCAATAAAAAGTAAAAAAATATCTAATTTGTACTTTACTGGTCAGCTGACAACGCCTGGTCCAGGCTTACCACCGTCTGTAATTTCAGGGCAGGTTGTAGCAAATGAAGTAATTAATGATAATAAATAGCCATAGATGAATCAAATGTACCATAAAGTATGCCTTGAGTGCAGCAAGCTGATTACCAAGAGGTATAGCACTTCATTTTCCCTTGGTATACGTTTGTTTTCAAAAGAATTGCGAGATCCTATTTATGCTGTTTATGGATTCGTAAGATTTGCTGATGAAATTGTTGACACCTTTCACGACTATAATAAGCGCGAACTGCTTGAAAATTTTAAAAAGGACACCTTTAATGCATTATCTACCGGAATAAGTCTCAATCCTGTTCTGGAATCATTTCAGAAAGTGGTCAATGAATATGGTATAAAAGAAGACCATATAAATGCTTTTCTCTATTCAATGGAAATGGATCTTGAGGATATTAACTATGACCGTAAATTATATGAAAAGTATATCTATGGTTCTGCAGAAGTTGTAGGTTTAATGTGTTTAAAAGTCTTTTGCAGTAAGAAACCTGAGTTATATAATGAATTGGAATCCAGTGCGCGTTCTTTAGGCTCTGCCTTCCAGAAAATCAATTTTCTCAGAGACATAAAAGATGATTATTACGGGAAGGGGAGGACTTATTTTCCTGGCGTTAATCTGCAGACTTTCAATGATAATGAAAAGAAAATCATTGAAGCAGACATCGAGAAAGACTTTTCCGATGGTCTGCGGGGTATCAGAAAATTACCGAGGGCTTCAAGATTTGGTGTTTATATCGCCTACATTTTCTACTATAATCTATTCCAGAAGATCAAAAGGATGAGTTTCGATAAAATATTAAGCAAAAGAGTCAGAATAAAGAATCGTCGTAAGGCTTATCTGCTTGCAAAATATTCTCTGAAACACTCTTTGAACCTCATCTAATTCTTATTTCAAAATTTCTTGATTTTTTTTTGAATAAAGTTTGCTAGTTACTGGGAGTTTCGCTTATCTTTGCGATCCCAATTTAATATTTAGTTATTGGATTAGGAAAAAGTTAATTGACATGGTGGATAGGTAAGAAAGAAGAATTATGAGTTTTATTCAGTCGTCAGAGATCAAAAAATCTATAAGAAAATGACTATGGAGAGTTTGATCCTGGCTCAGGATGAACGCTAGCGGGAGGCTTAATACATGCAAGTCGTGGGGTAACATTGGAGCTTGCTCCAGATGACGACCGGCGCACGGGTGAGTAACGCGTACACGACCTACCTTAGAGAGGGGAATAGCCCTGGGAAACTGGGAGTAATACCCCATAGTATTGAATTATTGCGATATTTCAATTAAAGCTTTCGAGTGCTCTAAGATGGGTGTGCGTCTTATTAGCTAGTTGGTAAGGTAACGGCTTACCAAGGCAACGATGAGTAGGGGGCGTGAGAGCGTGATCCCCCACACGGGTACTGAGACACGGACCCGACTCCTACGGGAGGCAGCAGTAAGGAATATTGGACAATGGGGGCAACCCTGATCCAGCCATCCCGCGTGTAGGAAGACTGCCCTATGGGTTGTAAACTACTTTTATTAGGGAAGAAAATGTGAGATTTATCTCGCACTGACGGTACCTAACGAATAAGCACCGGCTAACTCCGTGCCAGCAGCCGCGGTAATACGGAGGGTGCAAGCGTTATCCGGAATCACTGGGTTTAAAGGGTGCGTAGGCGGATAGATAAGTCAGAGGTGAAAGCTCCCAGCTTAACTGGGGAACTGCCTTTGATACTGTTTATCTTGAATTATGTTGAGGTTAGCGGAATGTGACATGTAGCGGTGAAATGCATAGATATGTCATAGAACACCAATTGCGAAGGCAGCTAGCTAGGCATATATTGACGCTGAGGCACGAAAGCGTGGGGAGCGAACAGGATTAGATACCCTGGTAGTCCACGCCCTAAACGATGCTTACTCGATGTTTGTATTTATATGAGCATCCAAGGGAAACCGTTAAGTAAGCC
>JAHHJO010000500.1:0-6835 GCA_018680275.1 Bacteroidia bacterium | reverse complement strand
ATCAAAAGCAACATTTCCCTTGAAAAGCCTGGTCTGACCATCAGTCAGGCTAGCCAATCCTTCCCTGATTTCAATACTGGCTGTCGTATTGTTGAGCGTTAATTGATTGTATTGAATATTATTTACTTCAGAATGAATTTCCAGATTGATGTCCTCAGGTATTTGTATAACGGAGGTTGAGGCTTCACCAGATGATTCATCCAGGTACTTGTTGAAGTTAATTTTATCGGCATCAATAACCACCTTTCCGGATAATCCCTGTTCTCCCATATAATAATTATCCAATTCCCCTTTGAAAGAGATATTAGATTCATCCATGGAGATTGAAGAAGGATCAACAATCAAGTGATTTTGCTTGGTGCCTATATTCAATTCAAGGTTTTGGAGGTCATAATCTTCATAAAGTATTTTATCTGCTTTGTAGTTTATGTCAAAGTCGACAGGAATAATAATTTCGTCATTGACCTGGTTGCTTGAGTTGTCATTTTGCTGAGTCAATGCGTTCAGGTTGAGAAGTCTTGAATTTGCATTGAGAGATATATATGGTTTTGAATTGGAAAAGATCAGGTTTAATGGATCACTGAGCTCGAATGCACCGCTGAAATCCGATCCGGAATATTTTGCATCAGAGAAAAGGGCTTTAAGCATTTCAGGTGAGAAAGAGGCATTGACCTTATCTATACTTATTGTCTGGTCTTCTTCATCTACCATTTCAAAATCATTCATACTGAAGTCACCGGCCAGCCTGAGATTTTCATATAATTTATCTTCTATATCGGATTTTTTTCCTTGAAAACTCAGATCACTTTTAATCATTCCTTTCAAGGATCTAAATTGATCCAACTGGAGAAAATCTTTGAGTGTTTCAAGATCAGTTTCTCCTATCATACTTAGATCGTAACCCGTATTTCCAAAAAGTTGAGTCAGAAGCAGTGTCCCATTCATTGGTTTGTTATCAACACTAAAAGCAAAAGCTGGCATATCTATTACCATATCACTCCAATTGCCCTCAGAAGCGATCACAGAGGCTTTAAGGTTAATGTTTTCAAGTTTTGCATCTTCCTTTTCCGAGCTCATCTTTCCTTCACTGATGATTCCTTCTACTTTTATCGCAGGGAATATTCCACGGGTGCTATTGTATTGTCCTTTGACAATACCTTCTATACTGCCAATCCCTGAAGACTCAATGTTATTATATGCTTCCGAATAAATATGAGGAATGATGGAAATGACGTCGGCAACCTGGTTGCCAGGCGCATTTAAAGCAAGGTTTAAATCATAGAATTCTGGGCCGAGGGTGATTACGCCTGTTAAACTGAATGCCAGGTTATTCAGATTTATAGAATTATCGCCAATGGTATACATGTTTTTGTCAAGATCAACTAAAATGTCTGCCGTGCCATTTAGCTTAGCTTTGTAGAGATAGTTGATGTCATTGTAAGCAATAGTAAATTCTTCAATATTGGTGACTGTGGATAAATCAAAAATGATATCATCAAAGTTTCCTTTGCCCTGGTGGTCCAATCCATTGATATTCAACTTTGTTTTTGAAGTCTCATCTGTATAGTTCAATGTGCAATTCATTAAGGAATAGGCATTGATATTTCCACTGATTGATTCTTCTTTGGCATTGCCTGTTGTTTTCCAAATATCATAATTCCTGTGTCCGCTTTCATTGACCAAAAGGTCAAGCTGAGCGTCTTTAACTATTATTTCATGAATTACAATGCCCTGGTCCGGGCGGATCATAGATTTCCAGTCTGTCGTCAATTCAAACAGACCTGCATTAAGCAATTGAATGGAATCAAATGTTTCAATACCGTGAAGCTGAAGATTTTGGAAACCCAGGTTTATCAATGGGAAGTCTTTAAAAACAGATAGGTGTACTTCATTAAATTCTATATCTGCATTTATATAGGCTTCCATCTTTTCCTTTGCCGCATCGATAAACTTGTCTTTGAAGACAAAGGGGAGTAACAGTAAGGCGATGATCAAACCACCCAGAATCCAAAGTGTATACCTGATAATTTTTTTCATTGTCATATTGTAATGAGAAGAACGAAAAAATCATGAAAAAAGATTCATGACGTGATAGAATTTCACCCATGAATTAACATTTAGTGGAATTCCCTTAGACCCCGATCAGTGTTTCCATGAGTTACAATCCTTATCTTAGTTCTGAAATGAGCAATCATACCAAGCCAGAGCTACTATCACTGGAAAATATAAAGCTTAGCATAAAACAAGCAGGTTTCGAAAAAGACATCCTGTCAGAGCTTTCATTGACACTTCATAAAGGAGAAATCCTGGCACTGGTTGGAGAGTCGGGGAGTGGCAAATCTATGACGGTCAAATCCATAGCCAGGTTAAATGAATCTATTCCTGGTTTTGAATTGAAAGGAAACATCAGATTCGGTGATTCCGGAACAGAAATTCTGATGCTTGATCAAAAATCCCTGGGTCATTTCAGGAATGGCAGTATTGGAATAATATTTCAGCAATCAAAGAATATCCTCAATCCTTCCCTCAAGATCGGGAATCAAATCGGTGAGAAAATTTTGATTAAAGAAAAGCTTAGCCATGCCACCCTTAAATCAAAGGTAAATTCATTACTTGAGTTAGTTGAATTACAACCAGCTTCGAGGTATTCGGAGAGTTATCCCCATCAACTATCAGGAGGCCAGTTGCAAAGGTGCCTTATTGCCTTGGCCATGGCCAATAATCCCGCTGTTTTGCTCGCGGATGAACCGGTATCTGCACTTGATGCGCATCTAAAAACTGAAATTCTCCAGCTGATTCTGAAATTGAAGAATGATCATGGCTTATCGGTCATGCTTATTTCTCATGACCTCGAACTTGTCAGCCAGGTCAGCGACAGGATCGCAATTATTAAGGATGGTCGAATTGTTGAGCAGGGGACTGCTCAACAAGTATTGAATCAGCCTGATTCAGAGTATACAAGGGCATTACTTGCATGCAGACCATCAACCGATATGAAAACCAGGAGATTGGCTGTATTGGAAGACTTTCTTGATAATCCGGCGCTAACAAGTGATGGATTCAATAAAAACAATGTATTGAAATCAAAAGAGCTGGAATCCAGGTCTACAATGCTTGAAGAATCTGAAATCGTGATCTCCCTGGAAAATGTATCAAAATCATACAGCAGTAAAACAAACATTTTCAGACAAAATGTAAAGGATATTATTGCCATAATTAATAAATCTTTGAAATTAAGATCCGGAGAAATCCTTGGTTTGGTCGGTCCATCGGGATCCGGGAAGTCAACCCTGGCAAGGATGATGGCATTCATCGAATTTCCGGATAGAGGAAGGATCAGATTCAGGAATTCGAATATACAGGATTGGAATGAAATTGAACTGCAAAGGAATCAGCAGAAAATTCAAATGATATTCCAGGATCCTTTATCTGTTATGCCTCCGCACATTACCGTGGGAAGGTATCTTAGGGAAATCATATCAAAATCAGAAAATCAGGATAAAATAATCGCCGGAATACTTAAGAAAGTTGGACTTGGGCATACACATATTGAAAAGACTCCGACGATGTTGTCAGGTGGGGAACGTCAGCGCGTCATAATTGCAAGGAGTTTGTTGCTAGATCCTGAAGTATTGATTTGTGATGAAATACTTTCTGCATTGGATGTTTCAGTACAGGCCCAGGTTGTCAATCTGCTTCTTGAATTAAATCGGATGGATAACCTGACTATTCTCTTTATTTCTCATGACAGGAACATGGTCAATTTTATTTCAGACAGATTTATAAGCCTGGATTCCGATGGAAATTAATTTTACGTTAAGTAATTTTACTAATTATAGGATTTCTAAAGGATTTACTAATTTTATATTAATCCTATTGACATTTAACTGTTTATAGATTTTTTCAAAAAGTTCATCTTTTTGTAACTTTTATAGAAATATTAACGTTATAGGGTTAAGTGCTTAAAATTCCTATTGATTGCTATGAAAAAATCGTTGACCAAACTCATTCTTGCAATACTGATAGTTCTCAGTCTTGCTTCTTATGTTTATATCAATAAAGTTGAGGTTGAACAGAAAAACCAGGCTAAGATTGAGATGGAAGAGTTGGATACCACCAAGGATCAACTTATTACAGGTATCACATTTATTACGATAGTTGTAGACAAGTTCATCGATATAATTACGACACGCCAGGCATAATCGCCATTCCTGAAATATCAAATCCATTCAGAAATTCCTTGACATTCATTGTCCTTTTTCCTTCGTATTGTAATTGATGAAGTTCAATATATCCATCATTGCATTTTAAACTGATGAAATTTTTATTGTCACTGATGATGTCATGGTCCTGACCAATGAATTTTTCTGAAGCTTTAGCTTTTTTGACTTTCATTTTTTTTCCACCCAGTTTCATCCAGGCTGAGGGATAAGGATCCAGTCCTCTTATGAAATTCAGAACGTCAACCACATCCATGTTGAAATCTATCCTTGTATTTTCATTTTTCAATTTAGGTGCATGTGTGACTGCATTATCGTTTTGTTCCTTTAGTTCAAAATCACCGGATTCTATGAGGTTGACTGATTCAAGTACAACGTCGGCAGCTACATATTTCATCCTGTCATGAAGATCACCAGCATTATCATTAGGGTAGATGGGGATTTCTCGCTGGATCAGAATTGATCCTGTATCAATTTCATGTTTGAGTTTAAAACTGGTTACACCTGTTATATTTTCTCCTTTAATAATTGCCCAGTTGATAGGTGCTGCTCCCCGATATTTTGGTAACAATGAACCATGCAGATTATATGTTCCCATTGGTGGCATATCCCAGACGACAACCGGTAGCATTCTGAATGCTACAACGACCTGGATATCTGCTTTTAAAGTTCTTAATTCTTCAACAAATTCCGGATTTTTAAGATTGGTAGGTTGAAGTATTTTCAGTTGCTTCTAGATTGCATATTTCTTTAAATCGGATTCAATGAGGGTTTTACGTCCTCTTCCGCCATATCGGTCAGGTGAAGTAATGACTCCAACAATTTCATAACCCGCATTATATAATATATCCAGGGAGTGCACTGCAAAATCAGGTGTTCCCATAAATACTATTCTCATATTTCTTATTTCTTTCCTGGCAGCATATTAAATAAAAATGTAATATTTTACCTTTGTTTAATTGCAAATATGAATAAAATTCTATTGATCATTTTGTCTCTTTTTTTTGCTTGCTCCATGCAGGCTCAAAGCGTCCTTCTCGAAGGCTATATATATGAAAAAGGAAACAGGGGATACCTGGACAATGTGATGATCATATTGAAATCTGAAGAAGGTGCAATCAACAAGTTCTATTCTGATGCGGAAGGTTTTTTTCAAACCCAACTAACTGCAGGAAAATCCTATGAAATGGCCTTCTCCGGGGTATTGCTTGAGGACATAACCATGAAAGTTTTAGCTTCCGATGAAAAGGAAAAGATCTTTCTAAAGATTGAAATGGAAAGAAAACCCGGGTATATATTTGATATCACCCTGGCTGAAAAAAGAAATGAGTTCCTTGGACAGGCCAAAGGAATTCATAATGCATTGATTGAAGTATATAATAATACAAGCGAGGAGTTGATCATGATACTTGAAGATCATCCTGATCCAGGGTTTAAATTACCACTGGTCAAAGGAAATCATTATACAATACTGGTCAGGAAGGAAGGATTTATCGCTAAAAGGCTTGAGGCATATGTTGATATTGAAGGATGCATATTGTGTTTTGAAGGTCTGGACCTGGTTAATCCTGCGGTTTCTGATAATCTGAGCGAGAAAAATACCATAGGTGTTATACTTGCCAATATCACAATGGAAAAAGCTTTTAAAGGTCAAAAGCTGGAAATAAATAACCTGTATTATGATTTTGCCAGGTGGCATTTACGTGATGAATCCAGGGATGAACTGGATAAAGTACTTACCATGATGAAGGATAATCCTGGTTTCATCGTAGAATTGGGCTCTCATACTGATTCCAGGGGAAGTAGCAAGTCCAACAGGATATTATCGGATAAAAGGGCCCGTTCTGCCGTCAGTTATCTTATCAATAAGGGCCTCGATAAAAAACGAATCGTTGCAAAGGGCTATGGTGAAGAAGTTATAATCAATCATTGTAAGAATAATGTCGATTGTGCAGAAGAGGAACACCAGGTTAACAGGAGAACAGAGCTCAAGATTATTGGCCTGTCACAGCAAGCCGATGAGTGGATGTCACTTGATGAAATGAAAAGAAAGGAGAAAATGGAAGAGCTGCTTGAAGAAATACAATTTAGCGGACAGATCAAGGTAGGAGAGGGACAAGTACTTGTGGCCAGCAAGAATACACCTGTAGATTCAATTCAGATTATAAATGATACTATATCAAGTACTAAAGATAAATTGGTAGAAGTCATTCAATCGAAAGAAATTGGAGAGGAAGAAGATCATGAAATTGATGAGAAAGGGAAAGAAGTAGTCAAAGAAGATGAGCAAATGGCAATTACTTCAAATGATATTGAACAGGAAGGAATCATTATTCCAACAGAGGAAACAATTGAAGAAAAAGTTATCAGTAAAGACAAAGAACCAACTGGAAACAAATTCAGCGGGATTAAAATAGCTATTAAGATCAGTCATGAAGCTTTACCAGAAAGTCATGATATATTCCAGAGACACGATAATATTTACATTGTAAAAGAAGGCACTGCCAATATTTATACCATCGGCATATTTAAAGACAGGGCCGAAGCTGAGGAATTTCTAAAAACTTCAGTAAAATTGGTTTATCCTACAGCCTTTATTGTTGAAATAGTAGATG
>JAHHJO010000458.1:0-8306 GCA_018680275.1 Bacteroidia bacterium | reverse complement strand
GTCTGCATATGGATCCAATGTTCATGTGGCATTCAGGTACCAGGGTACCTCAGCAAGCAATACGACTAAAATGCGTATTGACGATGTTGTTGTTGAGTAATGACAAAAGACTTAAAGACCGGATCAGAATATTTTAAATTCAAGCATTTTAGCCTAAGAAATTCGGATTCAGCGTTCAAGGTAAACACGGATGGGGTCTTGTTAGCAGCATGGACAACATTGGAAAAGGGTAAATCCTGCCTTGATATTGGAACCGGTTCTGGTGTTATTGCTTTAATTCTAAGTCACAAGTATCCCACGATTAATTTTTCAGCTATAGATATTGATCCCACAAGTTATAATGAAGCGATTTACAATTTCAAGCTAAACCAGAAGCCAATTAAATGTTTCCTGGATGATTTTAAGTCTTTCAGACCAAAGATGAAGTTTGATCATTTTGTATCAAACCCTCCATATTTCAAGTCATCAACTTTGCCATCCTCAGAAAAAAAGCAAGTGTCCAAACACCAGGGAATTCTGGATATGAAAAACCTGTGGTCCGGGGTTTCATCCTTATCAAAAAATGACAGTAAACTTTCAGTTATTATTCCTTTCGATTTGAATAATGAATTTGATAATTATAGCAAGGATTATGGGTTCGGCCTGAAACGTGAGACAAGAGTGTTTGGTAAAAAAAACGGAGACCTTGTTCGGGTACTCAAGGAATATCAAAATGGTTACAGGGCAGAAGTAGAAATGAACTCAATACATATAAGGGATAAAGAGAATGGAGGGTATGGAAAAGCATATATGGAATTATGCAAGGATCTCTATCTGCACTTTTGAATAATTAATGTTTAAACAGGAACAGTTTTGAAGCCACCTTGTCTCTCGAGATTATACTTATCACATACAGTGCATTAGCCAGTTCTATGTCCGATAATGATATCATTTTCTCTTCAAAAACATTAGGATTGAAAGTGTTGCTATAAACAAGCTGACCTCGCAGGTCATAGATCATGACTTTATGATCCGCAAAGTTATCGGTTGTGTATTCTATCTCAAGTGGATTTAAAGTACCAGATGAAGTTCGTGATCTGACTTTATTGATTTCAAGTTCTCCAATATTGGTCTGTCCACATAATTCGCTTAATTCAAGCAGAGAGGCATAAACGTCAAGTCTTCCTCCCGATACAGTTTCATCGAGGGTCACATTTGGAGCTGTACCATTTAAAATCGCATTTTTTATCGTCAGTGCTGCTGCAGTTGGATTAATCTTAATCAAATCAGTCAATGATTGACAAGGAATTGTATAAAAAAGTGCAACAGCCCCTGCCACATGTGGTGTTGAAGCTGAAGTTCCCGAGATTCTACTGTATTCGTTTTTTATATCAAGGGTCGTTATGAGTTCACCTGGAGCTCCCAGGTCTACATGCGTTTTATTCTGTGCGGCATATTGAACTTTTTCATCAAACCTGTCTGTATTTGTAACCATGATCAGGTAGTCGCTGGTGCAAAGGGTGGGCATATCGCCTTCGATCTCGATATTGACATCGAGATTTGCTGTAGCGCAAACAGATAAAACTCCAACTGAGCCCAGTAAATCATATATTTCGCACCAACTTGGTAGTTGCGACGGAAAAGCAAATTCCAGGCCTGAAGATAAATTTGTCACGACGATATTGGCACCGTCTGTACCATCGCTTTCCAGGTATCTTTTTTTAAGATCATAAACATATTCATACCCTGTAATGATCTCACCAACATTGCTTACACCGCTGACAAACAGGACCTTTGTATTCCAGTTCATTCCGGCAATTCCTGTATTGTTATCACCCTGGGCAGCCATAATACCTACAACCTGGGTGCCATGATCACTTTCAGGGTGTATGTCATTTTTATCTTCAATATTTACGCCCTGGTGATCATCGATGTAACCATTCCCGTCATTATCGATTCCGTCACCAGGCAATTCATTGGGATTTATCCAAAGGTTGTTGCGCAATTCAATATGGTTGATATCATAGCCATCATCAAGGACCGCCATAACGATTTCTTCACCTGTTTCTGATCGTCCACCGGTTGTTTCTTCCCATACATTAGGAGCGTTGATGACGTCCATGTTCCATTGTTCAAAATATAGTTCGTCATCCGGAATGTAGGTTCTGGGGTAAACTTCCTGATTTCGGAATAGATGTTTGATTTTACCATGTTCAGAAAACAATTCGGAAGCTTCTGATTTGCTCAATGTTTCAGAATCGTTAACCAGGTAAATACTCAGAGAAGATGAGAGTAGTTGATATTCATTATTACTCTTTTCATGAAAACTATTGGAAACATTGAAATATTGGACAATCCATTCACCTTTGGCTTGTCCCCATAGCTGAAAAGTATAAATGCTGATTAATAAAATGAATATCAGGCGAATCATAAACATGATAAAATTAACTAATATAACTGATACCGGGCCATCTATGTTTCGCTGCCTAAATTACACCATTTGTTAAAATGTTTAAGTGCCTTGGTTGACAATTAGGAGTCGGTTTTTCCTGGCTGCAATACGTGTAATATCTTCAATACCAAAGTCAGAAAGGTCTGCCAGTTTTTCCCAGGATGCCGAATTCGCCGGATCAAATCGAAATAGTTCGCTACCGGACCCCATAAGGATAGAACCGTCATTCAGCAGTTCAAAATCTTCTTTTCCCTCCAGCGTAGGTGCAAGTGTCGTGCTACGATTCAGCGTGTTATCATATTCCTTGATGTACCATTGATCTTCCGTTAATTTATGAACAAAAACAAGTTTTCCTTCACGGGATACTTTTAATGTCCTGCCGATTTTGTCAAGGATTATTTTTCTTCTTTCGCTTTTTGAATCAGCGATAGCCAGATTATGGTATGGTTCTTCTACCAGGAACAGACCAAGGGTGTTTTTATCTATCCAGGCATGATAACCCAGGTTTTTTGTATTATTCATATATCGCTTGGGATACCCGATACCATCAAGAGGGTAGACACTGAGCGTTTGGGTCACCTGGTCACTTTCAACGCGAATACATGAAAATTCATCTTTGCCCGGAATTGATGTTGGTGAATACTCGCTTTCTTCAGTATATGTGACCCTGGTTAAAACTTCATCAAAAAAATCAAATTTGGCGATTTCGGTTTGATCGCTACTGTAGTAATTGGTTGTGAAGTAAACGATATCATCTTCAAAAAAATATGGTTGATTATTATACCCGTTTTTGTTGAATGCTGTCAAGTATTTTGGTTTATCTATCTTGACTTTTCCTCCGCCTTTGGTCATTGTAAACATATACAGATTTGTGACGGGAAGTTGAGCATTTGCTGCAACAAAAAACATCAGGAATAAAATAGAGAAACAAAATTTAGTCGACATTGGCAGATTTAAATATTCTGTTGAATCTTATACCATCTGAAATTCTGGCATTTTTAGTAGAAAACCAAATAAACAATGGCTTTCCTACGATATGGTCATGTGGCACATAACCCCACATCCGTGAGTCTTCGCTATTATGCCTGTTGTCTCCCATAGCCCAATAATAATCCTGTTTGAATGTATAACTATCGGCAATTTCACCATTAATTCTGATGCCATCCTTTCCGATTTCTAGTTCGTTATTTTCATAAACACTTATAACACGTTCATACATTGCGATATTGGACTGGTTGATTTCGATTGTTTCACCTGCTTTTGGAATCCAGATAGGTCCAAAATTATCCACTGACCAGTTTTTGAAATTTTTGGGATCATGTGGAAACAGTTTTTTGGGTTCAGCATTGTTCTTAAAAACTTCAACTTTCACACCATTACCCAGTGACTTCAATTGTTCTGCCTGTTTATTATTAAGAAAATATCCCTGAGGCCCGGAAGCTGAGCCAATAATATCGGTATCGGTATCCCCGATTCCCCATTCTTTTAGTTTTTTTGGATTGTAACTGACAGGCAAAGTAACCCTGTAAAGGAATTGCATTTCATCCGGGTTCTTTTGTTTTTCCCCATTTACATAGACCTGCCTGTCTATGATCTGAAGACTGTCACCAGGCATAGCAATACACCTTTTGATATAATGATCTTTTTTATCAATGGGTCTGACTACAAAATCGTTTTTTCTAACTTTCTGAGCGAGTTCCCTGTCGTATGCAAGGAATTCTTTATTTCGTCGGGCCTGACCCAAGGTATAGGATCTCTTGCTGGTTATGTAGACGCTATCTCCAACTGGCCAGTTGAATACGATAGGCTTATTACGTTCGATATTTTCGAGTGCTGGCAGGCGGTTGTACTTCAGGCTTGGTTTTTTAAGGTATGATTCACCACCGACAACAGGAACCCTGTTATGTAATAATGGGATCATTGCTACTGTCATTGGAGTTCTGATTCCATATGAAGCTTTGGATACAAATAAGAAGTCACCTACCATTAATGACCCTTCCATGGATGGAGTAGGAATAACGAAGGCTTCAATCAGAAATAACCTTATAAACGCTGCTGCAAATACTGCAAAGACTATTGATTCAACCCATTCTCTTAAAGCTGATTTTTTATAAGGATTCCTCCTGTGGAGTCTCTCAACTTTAGCTTTGTCCCTGGCTTTATGGGCGTCACGAAGCTGATCGTTGTATTCTTTTTCTTTGATATAATTAGGTCCGTCGTATTCTGATTTTTCGTCCCTGGCAACCCAGGCAATTGCTGCCGGAGCATAAATCACTGCAGCCGCAGTATGTATGAATTTATATTTCCGGAATGATCGTACAAGATCCACGGCCATTCCGCAGAAAATGAAAATATTGACAATTGGAAAAAGAAGCCAAAGTGGCCAATATGCTGACCGGCCAATAATCTTTGCCCATTGAACAAAGTTCTTCCCGGGGATCAGTCCGTCAATAGCAGGGACATCGGCTTTTGGAAATATCATATACAAACTGATACTCAGCAGTATATAGGAAACAATCAAAAATATTAATACAGACACAAAAATTAATTTGCGTCAAAGATAACAAAGAACTACAGTTAAGAACCTGTTAAATGCGATCAGTTTCACCAGCTTTTGGATTAAACGTCCAAATAATCCTACAAGTCCGGATTAATCCATGTCTGCCCTGTAGGCAATATAAAATTCAAAGCTGGGACCTGTTCCCAGACTTCCGTTAATACCAGCGACAGCACCGATCTTCAAAGAGGTATACCTCCCATTGATGTCATTCATGATTATTCCTCCATTAATAGTATAATCATTTACACTGGAAAGAGCGATTCCGGCCCAGAACGTTTCTTCCATTTCATACTTCATTCCAATGATATAGTCAATGAGTTCAGGTCTCACATAATTCACCTGTAATGATGGCTCCAGGTACCATCCATAACCCATCCACTTAACACCAATGTTTCCGAATATATGTTGTTCCCTGTTGGCCTTGCCGCTTGCCAGATTCAAGTCCGGAGAAAAACTCTGCAAGGTCGCCAGTCCGAAATAGAAAATATTATCACGTCCATATTCTTCAGTTGCTGAAAAATAAGCAAATCCAACTCCCAGGGAAGGATTGAATCCAGACTGAGAAGCTGTACCGAATAAAGGATCATCCGGATCATTGAATTTTTCACCACCAGGGTTGAAACTATACTGAAACATATAACCGTTAATGCCTAAGGATATTTGATCCTCATCGCTAAATATTTCCCTTAGTTTATAGGCATAGTTCAGTTCGATTCCAAACTTTGAAACAGGTCCCGTTTTATCGGATATGATGGCACCTCCGGCACTCATATTCATATCAACGAATGGATATTGAATTGATGCGAAGGCCGTATTTGGGGCATTATCAAATCCAAACCATTGTTTTCTGTAAAATGCGCTGGCTTCCATCAATGTACCAGGTGCCGTAAAAGCCGGATTCCATATATGATGCATTTCCTGTAATGGTGAAGTGTAAGGCAACTGCTGAGCCTGAATTTCAATGGAAGTCAGTGTCAGTACCAACCCAACGAATAGTAACTTGATCTTCTTCATATCATTCTCTTATAATGGTTAAGCTGGTCTTTAATTTCAGGTCAGCAAATTCTAGAATATAGTAATAGGTGTCGGCAGGAAGTTCTATACCGTCTCTTAGCCCTGACCATCGCTGGCCATCTCTCTGGTATCCGACCTTTTCATATATAACGCCTCCCCATCTGTTGAATATCGTTAATTTGTTTTCCGGAAAAGCTTCCAGCCCCCTGAATACAAGTTCATCATTTTTGCCATCTCCATTAGGTGTCAAAATAGTTACTTCATCCAATAGGGATAGTGGGTCTTCAATGATACAGATTTCAATATTATCTGTATTTGTGCATCCATTGGAATCAGTTACTGTGACCGTAAATAATGTTGTGCTGTCAATCCTTATTACGGGATTCGGTATGTTGGATGAACCGATTATAAATTCTGAATTATCCCAGGAATAAGTAGATCCCCCGCTTGCATTCAATTTGAAATCGGTACCAATGATTATGCAGGTGTCCAGACCTGCGAAAGCATCCGGTGGATCATTGACGGAGACGACTACGTTAAGTGTTTCGATATTGTTTGGACAATTATCGCTGATGGTCACCTCGTATGTAGTCGTTTGGGATGGAGAAGCTATTGGATTTGAAATATTATCAGCACTTAATGTGCCGTTCGGATCATTCCACTCGTAAAACAACCCACCAAAAGCCTGAAGTGTTGCAGACTCACCAGAACATATGCCAACATTTGTACTCGCCACACTTGCATTGATCGGAGGGAAGTAAGTGACTTCAAATGAAGCCATTGCTGAACAGCTGTTTTGATCAACGACAGTCAGGCTTAGCTGTTCTGTTGTAATCTGCGGAAATTCCTGGTAGTTAATAGTTGCTTCAGCCCCATTGGCATTGATGCCATCCCAGGTATAGGAATTATAGCCAGTCATAACCATAATGTCCTGGGATTCACCAGGGCAAAGATCCACATCATCGATTTCGAGTAGTGGATTTGAAAATACTTCTACATTGGTCATCGCCGTTATTGTACAGCCTTCTGCCGAGCTTAATTCAACTGTATATTCACCTGCCTCATCAACAGTAAGTGTATTAATATTTTGAGCCTGGATATTTCCATTTAGTAACCATGTTACATTCACAGCGTTCGTCGTTAATTCCAAATCTGTTGTCAGTCCCTCACAGAATGAAGCCGAATCTGTCAGGTCGTAAGTAGGCGGTGTATTGAATGTCACCCCGACCTCATCACTGGCACTACACCCGGCCTGGGATGTAACAGTTGCACTATATAGTCCTCCTGTAGCTACTACAAGACTGTTAGAAGTTTCGCCTGGCAGCACACTGCCATCCAGTGACCATTCGTATTCAAGATCTGAAATGTCGGGAAGTTGAATTTCAACCATTTCCCCTTCACACGCTGTTTTGTCAGCACCCAAATCTACCGTTGGTATTGCTTCGAAGGTAACCAGGAAAAATATTGTTGATTCACAACCATTAGAGCTAAATGCTGTAAAAGCATAGGTGCCACCTGTCGTAACATCAAGGGTAGTACCTGTTTCTCCCTGTATAATGCCATTATCATCTTCCCATTGAAATGTAACACCATCGGTTTCAACTTCTACTGTGTATGTATCTCCTTGACAAAGGTCCGGGATGATAGGAAGCATAATGCTTGGTGTTGCTTCGATGGAGAACGGATGGCTTTGCTCACTTTGACAGCCTGTAGGGTTGCTTACAATGGCTGAATAAGTGCCATCTTCTTCAGGCCTGATAGATGTCGTAGTATTGGGTAATTCTATACCATCTTTGAACCATTTGATAGTTTCACCTGGATCAAGACTCACAAATAATTGTGCATTTTCATCTTCACAAATGACATTGGGTCCGTTTATCACAAAATCAGGGATTGCAACTGCATTTGCCACAATAGTATCCTTGTCTTCGCATAGTCCTCCAGTTCCTGCCACAGCTATATATTCTCCTCCCTGGTCTGTAACAAGGGTCAACTCCGTTTCTCCTGCAAGTTCGTTGCCATCGCGGAACCAGGTCAGAGCACTCACATTTGAACTTGCTGTGATGGTAATGCTTTCGCCTTCACAAAAATCAAAATCATCTTCAAGCGAAACTTCAGGCATTTGTATAAATGTCGCATTGACAGTATCTGAGGATGTACATTCAAATTCTGTATATGCAGTCACTATTATCTCGGCGTCTTCAAGAATATCCAAAGTGCTCATCGCACCTTGCTGAATCAATGTTCCATTGATATACCACTCATAATCATATCCTCCAGTACCTGCATCAATTGTAATTG
>JAHHJO010000166.1:0-3732 GCA_018680275.1 Bacteroidia bacterium | reverse complement strand
CATATGAAATATCAATGGTTTCCGCTTTTTCTTTTTTTGCTTTTATTTAATACTTCATCCCTTAGTGGACAATCATTCAGTGGACGGATTCTTGACCAGGATACAGGAAACCCTTTAACAAATGTTGAAGTAAATATTTCTGACCAGGCCATCCTGACAGATGTTAACGGACGATTTAGCATTACAAATGACTTTCCTGCCAATATTGTATTGTCTATTAACCATGAAGGATATAATCAATACAATCTGGAGATTGAGAATAGTGATAAAGAGGACTTGTCATTAGGTATAATATTTTTAAAAACAAGCAATGCTGCGGTATCATCTGAATTTGATGATAATGCTATTCTTGATGAGCGAAGGCTCCAGATGCTGAGTGATGACAATGAAGTCTCAAGTCTCCTGTCTGCTGCCTGGGATCCATTTGGATCGCTGGCTGATTATAATTTCAGCGTTACGAGATTTAATCCTCGGGGGCTGGCACAGAATCATTCATTGATCTATTTGAATAATCTACCTTTCAATAATCTGAGTAACGGAAGCTTTTTTTGGAGTTTATGGGGTGGATTGAATGATATGTTCAGAAACCGATATGCACAACATGGTCTAAATACCACAGATTATTCTGTCGGAGGGATGGCTGGAGCCATGGATATTGATTTAAGGGCATCAAGCCAATGGAAACAAACCCGCTTTACTTATAGCCTTTCAAACAGGTCATATCAGCACAGAGCCATGCTGACTCATTCCAGCGGCCTCAATAAAAGCGGATGGTCTTATGCCCTAAGTGTTTCACGACGATGGGGCAATGAAGGCTATGTTGCTGGTACGCATTATGACGCTTACTCGTATTTTGCTTCGGTAGACAAGAAAATTAATGATCAGCATACTTTGAATGCTGTGTTATTTGCAGCACCTACTGTACGTGGACGGGGTTCTGCGAGTACACAGGAGATGTACGATCTGACGGATGACAACTTTTACAATCCTAACTGGGGATTGCAGGGTGGAGAAGTCAGAAATTCAAGGGAATACAGATCTCACCAGCCGGTATTCATGCTCAGGCATGATTTTACTTTGAGTGATAATACAAAAATCGTTACTTCAGCAGGTATTCAGACCGGTAAGTTTGGATCGACCAGGCTGGACTGGCTGGAGGGAGCAGATCCCAGGCCGGACTATTACAGAAATCTTCCATATGCTAATAAGGATAATCCGGCTGCAGCAGAGGTCATCGCTGATGCCATCGCAAATGATGAGCTGGCCAGGCAAATTGATTTTGATGAATTGATAAGGATTAATCAACAAAGGCAATACCTTGTTATAGACCCTACTGGAAATTCTGCTAATAATTATTATGAAAACATTTCAGCTTATGTGATTGAAGAGCAGCGATATGATAATGATAAACTTGCATTTCAATCTCACCTGAATCATAAAGTCAATGATCGCATCACTTTTAATAGTGGGATACAATTCATCTATGACAGGAACCATCAATACAGAGTTCTTGCAGACCTGCTAGGTGGGAGCTACTATCTTGATATAGATGATTTTGCATTAAGGGATTTTCCGGATGATTACAACATTATACAGAATGATCTGTCACGGCCTAACAGGTTATTGACTGAAGGCGATATTTATGGATACAATCATTATATCCATAATCAGAATGTCAATGCATGGTCGAGTGTAAATGTAGTTTTACCCAAAGTCGATTTGAATTTTGCGGCTTCTATACAGAATACAAGATTCTGGCGTGAAGGCCTGGTGCAGAATGGAAAATTCCCTGATAATTCGCTTGGTGATTCCGAAACAGAATCTCATCTGCATGGATTGCTGAAAGCCGGAATGACCTATAAGATCAACGGAAGAAATTATGTATACCTGAATACCAGTTATATGAGTCGGGCTCCATACAGCCGATATGCATTTTTATCGCCGCAGATCAGAAATGATATCATTCCGGGGCTTACTACAGAGAAAATTTATGGCGGAGAAATTGGTTATGTACTTCGTCATCCGCGAATCAATGCCAGGTTGACCGGGTTCTATTTTAATTCAGCTGACGGAATCAATTCTGTGTCTTTCTATCATGATGAAGAAAGGAGTTTTGTCAACTACTCAATTACGAATATTGACAAAATTAATTATGGTCTCGAATTTGGAGTAGATTTCAAACTTTCACAGGTAATGAACCTGGGAATTGCCAGTGCATTGGGAGAATATTATTATAACTCGAGGCAAAATGTAACGATCACCCAGGATAACAATGCAGATGTACTTGTTGAAGACAGGACCGTATATCTTGAAGGATACAATATCAGCGGGGTGCCGCAGATTGCACATACAGTGAAACTGGAATACAGAAGTCCCAATTACTGGAGTGTTTCAATCAATGCCAATTATTTTGATGATATTTTTATCGACCCCAGCCCGGACAGAAGAACATCTGCAGCTGTAGATGGTATTCTCAAAGATGAACAACCTGATCTATGGAATGATGTTTTGGGTCAGGAGAAGTTTGATTCCGGGTTCACAGTGGACTTATTTATCAGGAAGTCTTTTCGCTTTTCTGATAACTTCCTGTACCTCAGTGCAGGTATTAATAACGTATTGGACAATACAGATTTTAAAAGAGGTGGTTACGAACAGCTGAGATTTGATTTTGAAGGAAAAGATACAGAGCGTTTTGCACCCAGATATTTTTATGCATATGGCAGAACCTATTTCCTGAGTATAGGGTATAGGTTGTAAATAAACAATATAGACAATGAGCAGAATATATTTATTTATTGGATTAATCATTGGGCTTGGTTTGACTTTATCATCTTGCGTTGACAGGGAGTTTGATGAACCACCTTTGAATGGAGAAGATCCTGCGATTGATGCATCAGAGATCATTACTGTAGCAGATATCCTTGAAATTTGGGAACCTGGTCAATTCGTTGAAATCGGAATGGAAAAATACCTAGAAGCGATCGTTGTTGCTGATGACAGGTCAGGAAACTTTTTCAGATCACTGGTGGTCCAGGACGAAACCGGGGGGTTGACAGTATTGCTTGACGATGTAGAATTATGGAACAAATATTTTGTAGGTAAGAAGATTTATATTGATCTGACACAATTATGGATTTCTGACTATAATGGTCTTCCACAAATCGGATTTACACCTTTCGATGATGAAGGTTTCATGACCCTTGGGCGTGTGCCCGCAGTATTGATTAATGAAATTGTCATTAGCGGAAGTTTTAACCATGTGGTCGAGCCATCTGTCAGAAGCATTGATGATTTGTCAGGAAGTGACTTGAATACCCTTATTAAACTGGATGATGTTCAATTTGTATCAGGAATAATTGATGAGACCTATGCAGATGCTGTTAACCTTATTTCCCTGAACCAGGTTCTCGAAGACTGCTCTGGCAATAAAATTATAGTAAGAACAAGTGGATATTCTGATTTTGCTTCGCTGGATATACCTGACGGGAAGGGAAGCCTCGTAGCGATATACAGTGTATTTGGAAGCGATAAACAACTTCTGATCAGAGATGTCAATGAAGTCATGCTGTCAGGAGACAGATGTAATATAAATACTGGTGTCGAAATTGATCCTGAAGATATTATTTCAGTCTCTGAGATGATGCAAAATTACAGTCCCGGGGTAGAGGTTCCACTCAATATGGACAAATATCTTGAAGCCAAAGTCATCTCAGATGATGAAGCTGGTAATTT
>JAHHJO010000106.1:0-2676 GCA_018680275.1 Bacteroidia bacterium | reverse complement strand
GTATAATAGCTCCTGTCGCCGGGTCAAGTTTGAATAAATAGTCTTCTGGCGTTCCATCCCCAAATGGTCTTTCCGTACCAAAATATTCTCCCGTACGTGCATCTACTGCAAGACCATCGACATCATCAAAAACATGCGGGCCACTTGGACCATTTCCTGTTCCAACATTTCCAATCGCTGTAAAAGCACCTGTCGTGGTATTTAGGGTACCCCATGTAGCATCATCCATTGCATATAGTGTAGTTCCATCCACAGAAATTGTAATGGCTTCAATATTCAATACACCAGTAGGACCTATATAAGTAGTTGGAGTCCCGAAATTTTTGTCGATAGTATACAGCCTGTTTGTCACATCTGCTACGCCGTAGCAATCATCGGCAGCAGTGAGTATGGAAGTTTCCATGAGGAGTTTATGATATCCTATTTTCCTTGAAAGCCGTTCAATTTTCTTTCTTCTTTCTTCAGTATCTTCAATAGAAAATGTAATATCAAAATGACACCAGGTCATCGACATACACAGGATCAAACTTGTAATAAATATTCGGGGTAGTAACATTTATCTTTTGAGTGTTCAATTAATTGACATTTAAAATGATAAATACCCTTATGAATAATCCTTTAAATTTTATTAATTGAATTAAGCTAAATGATGAAAAACAGATAATTGTGGACAAGCATACAATTGTGTTGAAATATTTATACAATCCTGGTATTCTTTCAAGATGTCGACTAGACTTTTATTCCAAAAGGTATTTATATACTTTTGGACAGATAAAAATTAAATGTAGCTATGTCTAATTTGTTAAAAGTCCTTCTGTTAAGCATGTTTTCTTTTTATATGATATCATTGATGTCCTGTGGTTCGGAGGAACAGGAAGGACCAATGATTAGTGATGATTTCTCACTTATCGGCAAATGGTATTTTCAACATGTAGAAGTTGACGCCGTCATTGGAGGTCTTCCACAATCCGAGACCGATGAAACTCCAGAGGGTTTTATTGAGTTTTTTGAGGATGGTACCGGGTTTTCAGAGTTTTTAGTCGATGCCGCAGGCTTTAGTTACGGTAAAGATGAAAATATAGAGTGGGAGAGAGCAGGTTCTGTAGTTACAATTGTGGAAGAAGATGGAGATATCGACACATGGAATATATTGATCGCCGACAATCAGAATATCACTGCAGAATGGGCTATAAGTTTTGGTGCTTTAAACCAGGGTACCATAACTGCAAATCTTTCAAAATAGACTATTCCGAAAGGCGTTTTTCAACATAGGTATGCACAAGGTCCAGAGCAATGTCAAATGATTTATTGTTATTGATAATAATATCGACATCTTCCTTATAATTGAGAATAAACTTTTCATATGAAGGCATCACATGATGCTCATACCTGTAAATGACATCTTCAACAGGATAGTTTCTTTCCGTTTTATCCCGCTTAATACGCCTAATCAGTTTCAGGTTTTCCTTGGCGTGAATATAGAGTTTAAGGTCAAAGACATCCTTGATCTCGGGATAGTGGTAAATAAATAGTCCTTCAATGATATAGATCCGGGCGGGATTGAGACGAATGGTTTTGGCAGTGGCCTTTTCATTGTTAAAAACGTATTCCATTTTTTCAACCGGAGAACCTTGCAGGAGGGCGTCAAGATCTTTGCGGAGTTCTTTTGAATTTATGGATTCAGGTAAGTCAAAGTTTTTAATGCCTTCTTTATCAGTGAATTGCTTTTCACGGGGCAGGTAATAATTGTCAAGGGAAATAAAACAGACATCAGACTCTTTTAGCCTTTCCATAAGTGCTTTTACAAACGATGTCTTACCTGACCCGCTTCCCCCGGAAATCCCTATGATAAATTGATTATGACTCATATATTCTCCAAAACTTAACCAAAAATAAAATTTTGACTATTTTCCATGCACAATTTAATATCACATTTCAAGGAATGTGGACATAATCCAAGGAAAATAACAGAATGGAAAGATATATCGGGATTCTAGGCGTCATTATCCTCTTAGGTATTGCATTTCTTATGAGCAATAACAGGCAAAGGATAAACTACAGACTTGTTGCATGGGGATTAGGTCTTCAATTGATATTTGCGCTGTTCATTCTTAAAACCCCGATCGGATATCCTTTCTTTCAATTCTTCGATAAATTGATCAAGAAATTGCTTGCTTTTTCTGATAAAGGCGGTGATTTTCTATTTGCAGCCTTTGGCTCAGGTGTGGTCGAAGCACCTCTCATTAATTTTGCAGTTCGGGTCTTACCTACAATTATTTTCTTTTCAGCATTGATGGCTATCCTTTACCATTCCGGTGTGATGCAAATGCTGGTCAAACTCATAGCAAAGGTTGTTCAAAAGACAATGGGTACTTCCGGATCTGAAACATTAAGTGTTGTTGGTGCCATATTCGTAGGCCAGACCGAAGCACCTTTATTGGTCAAACCATTTGTCAAAGGAATGACCAAGTCCGAGATAATGACAATTATGGTTGGTGGCTTTGCAACTGTAGCCGGAGGGGTAATGGCTATGTATGTGGCTATGTTGAGTGATATACCGGGTATAGCCGGTCATTTGATGGCTGCTTCAATTATGAGTGCACCGGCAGCAATCGTAGTGGCAAAGATCATTTACCCTGAAACAGAAATTTCAGAAACCCATGGTACATTGTCTGT
>JAHHJO010000558.1:0-6619 GCA_018680275.1 Bacteroidia bacterium | reverse complement strand
GAAATACTAAATAATGAAACTGAATAACACTAAAGACTCATAGGAACTTCCATGAGTAAGATCCTGGCGTCAGAATCAGAAATAAGCTGAATACTTTCAGTTTCCCACATCCCATAACCATCTCTTTCATTCAATGCTTGTCCTTCAATGGTGACATCTCCACTAATGATAAATGCATAAACACCATTGGAATTATCCTTCAATTGATAGTTGGTTTTAGAACCTTTTTCGAAATCTCCTAAATGGAACCATGCATTTTGATGGATCCATACGCCATCATCTTCAGAATCAGGAGAAAGGATCTGGAGGAAAGAATTCTTCATCTTTTCTTCATCCAGTTTAATTTGATCATATCTTGGGGAAACATTTTTTTCATTTGGAAATATCCATATCTGTAGAAATTTCACAAAGTCACTACTGTTCTTATTGTATTCACTGTGATAGATTCCAGTTCCTGCACTCATGACCTGAACATCACCCTTTTTGATCAATGCAATATTCCCCATACTGTCCTTGTGTTCCAGGTCTCCTTCAAGCGGAATTGAAATAATTTCCATGTTATCATGAGGGTGTGTATTGAATCCCTTTCCTCCGGCAACTACATCATCATTCAAAACTCTTAATACACCAAAATTCATCCTTTGCGGATTATAATAATTTGCAAAGCTGAATGAATGATTTGATTTTAGCCAACCATGATTGGCTTGACCTCTTGTATCGGCTTTGTGTAATACAGATTTCATTGTGACTATTTCTTTGTTAGGCATATGATTGAAACCAACCTGGTCTATTAACTTATCGTACGTTGAACTATCAGTCTCTTTGCTTTCAATAGCTTTAAGAGTACTTTGGCCAACTACAATACCTGCTGTACCAAGTATAGATTTCCTGATAAATTTTTTCCTGTCCATAATTGGATGTTTGTTATGTAATAAAAATAGAATGAAAAAGTTCACAGTTATTTCTTCCCAACTGCAATAACAGATAGGCCAATCTTATTAAACACAAGTTTATCAAGACTTTTTGAAATAAAGATCAGGCGATCGTAAAGTTCCATTTGATTGCGTGGAATAGTTTTCTTACGCAAAATTCTACCGGACACAAACCAACCGAGCATTCCAAAAACATTAAAATATTGATGATGGATAATATCAAGATGAGAAGACATCAGATTCATCAATGATCTTTTGGTGTATCTTCTGTAATGTTCAAGTGCTGTATCAAAACTATTATACATCCACTGAAATGCAGGGACAAGAATTATAAGATGACCGTTGTCTTTAAGCATTTTTCTTGCATTTTTAATTGCAAGTGTATCTTCTTTGATATGCTCTACAACGTTTAATGCAAATATTGAATCGTAACGATTCAAATGATTCTTATATTTTTCATCGAAATCATCATCAACCAGGTCAAGTTTGTATATCCGATCAGAAATAGATGGAAAATTTTCCTTCAGGTCACCGATATAGTTATCCCTGATATCTGATAAGGAGATCTTGCTGCCTGCTTCAATAAAATGCTTTGAAATATTCCCGATTCCGGATCCGATCTCCAGGATTTCTCCTTTACAATGAGGAGAAATTGTTTTATACATATAATGATTGAACCTTGGAGCAAATGAGATCGCATCCAGGTTTTCTATTCCAACTTCATCAATTTCCGGGAATTTAAATTGGTCTGTCATCTTGAGAAAATATTGTATTTCATTATACAGTATAATGCCCTGAATCCATCCTTCCAGTTTATTTTCTTGCCTTCTTCATAGGTTCTTCCATAATATGATATTCCTACTTCATAAATCCTGATATCGGGAATCCTGGATATCTTGGCAGTCACTTCAGGTTCAAATCCAAATCTTTTTTCCTTTAGTTTAAGATTCTTGATTAAAGGTGCTTTAAATAATTTGTAACAGGTTTCCATATCAGTCAGATTCAGATTGGAGAACATATTAGAAATCATAGTTAAAAACTTATTGCCAAGTGTATGCCAGAAGAAGAGGATACGATGTGCATTACCTCCAAGAAACCTGCTGCCGTAAACGATATCGGCAAAACCTTCTATCACAGGTTTCAGGAGTAAATTATATTCCCTGGGATCGTATTCAAGGTCTGCATCCTGGATAATAATATATTCTCCGGTTGCTTCTTTGATACCTCTGTGTAAAGCAGCTCCTTTTCCTAAGTTTTTCTCCTGTCTGAAGTAGAATATATTATTGTTATTTGATGCAAGGTCTTGAGCTATTTCTGAAGTTTTGTCTGTGGAGAAATCGTCAACGATGATGATTTCTTTAGAGAATTCTCCAATGAGTTGGACATCTTGCACCATTCCAACGATGGTTTCAAGAGTATTCTCTTCGTTATATGCAGGTATGATTATCGAAAGTTTCAAAATTCTAACTGTTTATTATTTGAGATACAACATTAGGATCACCCTGGTGTCCCATTCTTTGTGAAGTGGCAAGATCCTGTTTTGCTGCAGGGAAATTATTTAGCATAAAATATGATTTTGCCCGTTCGAAAAAATACATTCCTTTTTGTTCCATGGACAGGGCACGATTAATTGCATCAAGCCCTTCCTGGGCTCTACCCAATGCATTGGCCAGTCTGCACTTTTCATACCACATATCAGGGAATGCTGGTTTTAACTGAATGTATTTATCAATATCCTTAAGCGCTAATTCATATTGTCCTGTACTTGAAAATATGACGGAACGATTCAGATATATATTGGCAAAATTAGGGTCAATCGTCTCAGCGTGGTTCAGGTTTTCAAGGGATTTATTAAGGTTATTCAGTTTCGCATAAGTGGCCCCCCTGTTGACGATATATTCTACGTCATTAGGTTTCAACTCAATAGCTTTGTTATAATTGAATAGCGCTTTCCTCAATGAATCCGGATGATTATAATTGAAGTAAAGCCTTGCCCTGGAATTATAAGGTTCCGGCTTATTTGCATTGAGTCTGATTACACTGCTATAATCCCTTAAAGCCTGATTTATGTTTCCATTATCCCTGTAATAATTAGCTCGGTTTCCAAAGGGAAGAGTTGTTTTATCATAATATTTTAAAACATGCGTCCATAACGTGCCGCCATTCTTCCAGATCTTGGATTGATTGAAGGTCATGAAACTGTAAGCTAGAATAACCAGACCAGAGACGGCCAGGACCGGTGTTTTATAATTTGCTTTTTTCTTGATGAATTGCTCGATATAATATGAAAAGATAAAAAACAGGCCGAAATAGGGGATATATGTAAAACGATCTGCCAGGAATCCCTGTCCGGCACCAAGGATCTGAAGCAATAATACAACGTTGGCAAAGAAAAATGCAAGTCCGAAAAATATCACCTTCCATTTTTTAAAGTAGGAAAACCAGAGTAACAAACCTGTAACAGCAAAACTTATGATTGAAACATAGAATTTCCAATCTATTGAACTTGGATATGGATAAAGAGGAGAAAGTTCATAAGGGAACAAAGATTTCACGTAATAAACAAATAAGGAATAGGAACCAATAAATAATCTTGATCCGCCCTGATAAGCCTGTTGGTCAATTGATCCCTGGTCCTTCAGGAAATATATACCAAGAAGTCCAACAATAAGTGATCCCAGGAAATAAGGTGTTTTTCGAATAATGCTCTTTAGGGTAATTGTACTGCTTTTACTCAGGTAGTAATCTATCAGGATAATAGAGATAGGAAAAATAACTGCCTGTATCTTGCTCAATAATGAAAGTGCAAAACTGATAGCAATGATCAGGTAATATTTTTTCTTGAATCCCCCTTGTTTTCCTTTGATATAATAATACATGGCCAAAAGATAAAAGACACCAAACAATACGTCTTTTCTTTCGGTCACCCACGCGACCGATTCAACCCGCATGGGATGCAGACCAAATAATAAGGCAAGCATTGTCGATCCGACATATCCAAGTTTCAGCCTGTAACCAATGCAAAAAACAAGAAGAGTACATAACAGATGAAGAATTAAATTATCCAGGTGCCAGTAAAAGGGATTGTCAATACCAAAGAATCTTTGCTCAAGCGCAAAGGTGAAGATTGTCAGAGGATTATAACCGCCAATAACATCAGTTGTAAATATTTCTTTGACATTTGACCAGAAGTTCTGATCATTCAAAGTGGTTATCAGTTCATTCTCATAGATATTCCTGTCATCATCCCAATTAACAAATTCATTGTTCAGACTAGGTATAAAAGCTATAAAAGTGAGCAACAAGACAAAGGCCAATAGCATCCACTGGACTTTGTTAAATCCTGATGGACTTTCGACTTTCCTTTGTTTTTCCAGTTTTCTTTGCTTTTGAGGAGAGATCTTTTTTTTCTTCCTCAAATCCTTCTTATTCCGCTTTGAAGCCATATATATTCAAGAAAATTAAATTATTATATATATAAAAAAAATAAATATAAAGAGAATCAGGGGTTTTGATGATAAATAGGGCGGTAAATTTTATAAAACAGACATGGAAAAAAGGACAGAATTCCGGCAAATAAGCATTTTTTACCGGCTGGTAACCTGAGGATTTAACCAAATTCGAACAAAATGATAATCTATAGAATCCGCAATAAAAAAACCCTGCAATTATAAATCACAGGGTTTTATATATTTTGCTTAAGAAGAAATTATGCTCCTTCTTTGCCTTTAGCACAAGATTTTTTGGACTTTCCTGCGCAGCACGCTTTTTTCTTGGCTTTAGTGCCTGATGTAGCAGCAGCTTTAACAGCTTTAGCTTCTTTGTCAGCCATTGCATCCTCAGGGGATACATTTACAAAAGATTTTGACTCATCGTCAAACTGAACTTCAGCCATAGATACTTTACCTGATTTTTCGCAAACTTCTTTTTTGTAGTAGCTTACTGAACCAGAGTAGTCGCATACTTTCCTGATGATATTCTCATCTCCTTCGGCAACGACATCAGCTTCAGAAAGTGCTGATGCAACTTTAGTTTCAGCTTCAGCGTCAGCAGCAGCAGAAGCAGAGGCTTTGGAACAACATGCTTTATCACATTTTTTTCCGTCTTTGGCACAAGCAATTTTCTCAGCTTTTGTGCAAGATTTAGCACTGGTAGATTGTGCTGATATGAAACCAGCAGTAAATACAAAGGCAAATAGAACTAGTAATTTCTTCATTTCTTTATCATTTTTTCCAAAAATAAAGAATAATCTGTTTAGATATAGCACATTAATATATCATTAACAATACATTTATAGTTATCGCTGGTCATATTCATGTTTTTCCTATTTTCGTATTAGATTTTTTTATAATTTGAAATTATCTCATTTTCAATGAAACCATTCATTTATATATTATTGATTTCTGCCTTTTTTGTTCATTGCAAGACCCATTTACATATACCTGCGGAATATAAAGGTGACCAGGTGATATTTGGTAAAGGCGGGGGGTTTACCGGTCGTGTTAATGCTTATAGTCTTCTTGATAATGGAAATCTTTTCAGTAACCCCGGAGATTCATTGGGAGTAAAATATATTGGAAGAATAAAACAATCTAAAGCTGATCAGATTTTTAAAACATACACTGACCTGGGCCTGGACAAGCAAAAAATGAATAGTCCGGGAAATATGTATTCGTTTATTGAAATGCATATCAATTCTGAAAAGAACAAAGTACAATGGGGATCAAATCGTGAAAATCCGACTCCTGAGATGAAACAGTTTTTTACAAATCTCATGCACATTGTCAAAACAATGGAGAAAAGTAATATTTAAATACCTTCTATTATCTGTTGAAGAAAATATCATACATGAAAAATTTATTTACAATCTTGCTGATTATTGTATTTGGTACTGTCAATGCACAAACTACATTTAAAACTGTACCTGGAACAGGGAACATTAGTGAACGACAGAGCAACAAAACGATTAAGACTGAAATTTTCCATTCAAATAACTGGAAAAATGTTTCCAGTGCAGCTGTGAAAATTAACCCGCTAACATTTGAATTTGAGAAAAGTAATGGGTTTAACGTACAGAATCGTTCAGAAACAGGTGAAGTTACATGGATGAAAGGTTTTGTCTACCAGGACAAATCACAAAACCTCGATTTCAATGCGCAATCATGGCTTGATGCTGCTGCAAAAGTCATGAATATTGATCAAAAATCAGATCGTTTCGAGATTAATACTATCCATAATGATGACAAGTCTCAATCACATATCCGTATGGATCAATTACACCATGACATTAAAGTGTACGGATCAGAAATAATTTTGCATGCACAGAATGGAAAAATTTTCAGTCAAAATGGGAAATATGTTTCCAGTGCATACTTGCCTGGGAATACAAAGGTTGCTATATCAGATCTTGAAGCAGAAGAAGTTGTAAAGAAAAGCCTTGACAACTATCATGAAAACTGGGACAAATTAAAAAAACTGGGTTTTGAAATTGGTATCGACAGGTGGAACAATGAACTTGTTTATTATAAACATCAAGATGAATACCTTTTAGTCTATCATATTTCGGTTTATCCAAACCTAGGTGAACATTTCGAATATTTTATTGATGCTTCCAATGGTCAGATTATTCACCATTTTTCTACAATCTGTCGTGCTCATAATCATGATTTCAGCAATGATCATAAAAC
>JAHHJO010000082.1:0-8861 GCA_018680275.1 Bacteroidia bacterium | reverse complement strand
GGTATGAGTCGATCACAACTTTACCGCAAATTCAAAGCACTTACCAATACAACTGTGCACCACTTCATTCGTAATCTTCGTCTCAATAAAGCAAAAGAATTACTGTCCTCAACTGATCTCAATGTCACACAAGTATCTCTTGAGGCAGGATTTAAAAACCTTTCTCATTTCAGTAAAATATTCATGAAAAAATTTGGTCAAAGCCCAAGAAAATTTCGGCAAAAAGAGTTATTGGACAATAAACAAAATAAATGGCACGAATAACAAAGCATATCAATTGTCTATAAATGATCTTGCATACTGACAGGATCATAAATAAATTATAGCCTTAATAAAAGCAAAAAGTTTTTACTGGGTCCTGTGTTAAGCTTGTTCTTTCCCTTTAAGTATTCTGTGATATTGTGTTTCCAGATGGGTTGCTCAAAAGAGAGCAACTTGAATCACCACATTTTTTAACTTAAAATATTTAGTCATGAAATATCTAGATAAATTTCGTTTCATCCTTATTTTATTGATTTCTCTGGCTATTGTTTTTTCTTGCCAGGATGATGATGACCCGCTTGGACCTGAAGACAATACCCCAGCTAATGTAGTAGCTACTCTGAATCTTCCTTTGGATGTCAATGGTAAAAGCTGGCATGTAGTCTTTGATGAAGATATTGACCCGTCAAATGGTTATATCTATACTGATAATGGTATTTGTGGGTCAGGAACTACAATTTCATTTACAATCGAAGATGTCCCGAACGGAGTCTTTTTTGTTTATGCAAGAGTTTCAGTCAATAGTCAATTTGGATCACCACCAAAACCAGGTGACTTGATAGGTATATACGGTGGTTCTTTTGTAGATAATATACCGGAATTACCCAACTTCACAATCCCAGAAAAAGGTGAAGTTAGCATCTCTATTGACCTAATGGAAGTACCAGACAATACCCCAGCAGATGTTGTAGGTACCTTAAATCTACCTTTCAATGTCAATGGTAAAAGCTGGCATGTAGTCTTTGATGAAGATATTGATCTGTCAAATGGTTATATCTATACTGATAATGGTATTTGTGGATCAGGAACTACAGAATCTTTTTTCATAGAAGACTTTCCCAAAGGCCTTTATTATGTATACGCAAGGGTTTCTGTTAATAGTGAATTTGGATCACAACCTGTTTCTGGAGATTTGATTGGTATATACGGTGGATCATTTCTAGATAATATACCGGATACACCAAACTTCGCAATTCCAGAAAACGGTGAAGTCAAATTATCCATTTACCTTATGAAAGTGCCATAAAATTTTGGTTTTCTTTCTATCGTGATTTAAGCTGAACATTAATTGTTTAACTATGGTCTATTGGGTCTTAAATCTTATCCAAAACATTCTGGTAACACCAGATACTTTATGACTTAGAGATATGGAAAAGATCAGGAATACTTGCCGATGAACCACCAGCTAATGCTTATCTATTTCCAAAGTGCTGCCCTTGTGAGTTATTTGCTTGGTATTGAAAACTTAGTGCATTAAATAGAAGACAATAAGTGGAATTATTATACATCAAATCGCAGAAATAGTTTTACCTTCCAAGGTAATTGTCTTCAAAGAACACCCTGTAGTTTGATATACCCTGCTGCTTTATGACTTCCCTGTAATTCTTCTGAGTACTGGCAAACATGTCGAATTGGATCTTCTCGTTCTTTATATATTCCTTCTTGTTTTTTTGGACACCTTGATAATACGTCATGGATTCATCCTTATTTTCGAATGATCTTACAAGAATGACCTGGGCCTTGTTTTCCTGGTTGAGATAAATATTGCTTGTTTTGAGATTGTCAAAACGGTGATACTTTTTGTTATAATTGTTGATATCAATCTTTGCCCTGTCGAAATCTCTTTGGCTCAGGTCATAGACCACGATAAAAACATAATGAAGTTTTTCATCTTCGCGCTCAAATATATCAAGTGCTTCTTCGTAAAGGATTTTGTCGAATGCCTCCCTGTCCCCTCTCAGGAATCTCAAAATTTCCTTGGCCCTTGTTTCCTCTGGAGTCTTAGGATGTCTTTTGACCAGAGCTTCCAGTTCTTCGATATACTTTTCTTTTCCTTCTGTACTGCCATAACTCATGGCTTTCAGCATGTCGAATTTGGCATTGTATTCTTTATTGTTGGGAAACAGATCTATCTTTTCAGTGGATCGTGAAATGACAAGTTCATGCTCTCCATTATCAAACAATCGGTAGGTTTCGGAATAATATTCCTCGATTGAGTTTTCCTGATCACGCAAAGACTTTGCGTATGATGGATCGGTAGCAAGTTTTGTAAACTTGGAATCAGGGAATTCATCAAGTAACTTTTGTTTCACCTCATTTACCCTGGCCATCTGGTTTAAATCATAATAGGAAAGGTACAGGTTGAATAATGCTTCATCCCTTTTATCATATGACGGATATTCCCGGATCAGCCTTTCGAGAACATCGACAGATTTTTCATAGTTGCGTAATCGTTCCCTGAATAATTTACCCAAAGCAAATAGAGCATTCTGGATTTTTGCATTGGCTGATTTCTTTTGAATCTCATTCCTAGGGATATCCCTTAATATATCTCTGATTTCTTCATCACTGAAATCAGTCCTGATTTCTTCAGCTTCTTCTTCCTCCTGGAACTCAGCCAATGCGGCATCTGCCCGAAGTGATCGGCGCCAGTTATCCTCAAGCAATCTGTCTCCCCATACCCGGTTAAACTCGGTTTTACCCTGGTTCAGAGCCAATGGATTATAGGCAAAGAAATTACTTCTCCCGGCACTTAATTGCCTGTTTGAAGTGATGATTTTTGCCCTCTTTTCATCTGCCTCGGAAGCCTTATCTATCCCTTCAATCTCCTTTTGCGTAAGAATTTCCTTTGCCATCTCAGTCAGTTCATCTTCAGATAACAGGCTCATCCTTAATAGACTGTCCTGCAATCGGATAACGTCTATGTTCTTAGCAATCTCTACAAGATTTTGGGATAGCTTTTCGACTTTTTTATAGCGCTCATCGGTCAGAGGCATCATCTTCAGTGCCATATCGTAATTTTCCTTGGCTTCAGCATACAATTCCTGGTCAAACAGTAATTCAGCGAGCCTGAAATATGCTTCAAGCTTTACGAGTTGGTTTCCTCCCGTGGACTCAATGGCCTCGTTAAAACTTGCGATCGCACCATTTATATCTCCACCATCCAGCTTTATTTGGGCAATTGTAAAATAGATTTGGTCATAGTAATCCTTATTCTTCGACTCTGCAAGCATTTTATCCAGCTTATTCATTGCCTTTTTCTGACTGGTCTGCCCGGTTCTGTAAGACAACTTCAATTCGTTCAGCACGGCATTGAATTTCATTTCATACTCCGGACTTAATTTCTTGGCTCTCCTGTATTCACCAAATGCCATGGATGAGTTGTCAGATTTTTCAAATATCTGTGCTCTGATAAAAGCATAGCGTCCTTTTAATTTCCTGTCCTTTTCAGTATTTATAGCATCTTCCAGGGCGACAAGTGCCTGGTTATATTCCTTTCTTTGAATATACAGATCTGCTTTCACTGCATTTAATTGTCTTTCAACATCATCACTCAATCCGGCCATGTCATCCAGTTTTTTTATGACATATTCTGCAGTCGAATATCTTTCAGTAGCGATATATGTTCGGGCCAGCCAATAAAGACCTTGTGTATAGGCTGTTCTGTTCTTAAAAATCGCTCCCTTACCCTGGGATTTAAAAGCAGCTTCTTTTTTCTTCTCCTCTTCCTTCTTCCTTTTTTCCTCTTCTTCTTTTTCTTTTCTTAATGCTTCAAGCGCTTTTTCCTGTTCTCTTTGTTTTTCCCTGTCAATTGTCGGCGCTTTAATTTCTTCATCCTTATCCTGGCTTGAGTCTTTCTCAGAACTTCTTGTGGAGCCTCTTGACGAACTTCTTGAAGAACTTCTGCTTTTTTTAGCATTCTTCTTTCTTTCCTTTGCTTTCTTCTTCCGTTCCTTTTCTTTCTCCTTTCTTGTTTTTTGTTGTTCTTTCCTTATTTCTTCACGTTCCTTTTTCTGTTCATCCCTTTCTTTTTGTTGTTCTTTCCTTTCATTTTCTTTCTCCTTTCTTTGTTGTTTTAACTCTTTGGGAGTAGCACGACCAGTTCTTTTGGATTTTGACTTGGAATAAACTCGTCCATAAGGGTTCTTGGGATCGAACATTTCTTCAAAATACTGGAATGTCTCCTCTGCACCTACGTAATCATGTTTGAGGTATTGGGCTTTTCCGATGATTACGTAACAATCATCAACATAATTTGAAATGTCATGAATAGTAGCAACGGTTGATACTTTTTCTATGGCTTTATCCAGGTCCGCACTGACAGACTGAGGATTGTCAACATTTACATAGTCATAAACATCAAGGATCTCGTTATAGTTATCAAGATGCATGTCCTGGAGCTTGACCATGCTCTCTTTCATGAGTTCCTCCGCATTGAAGAATCCATTGAACTTGGCCGTTGTATTATGATAGAATTTCTTAAAACCCTTTATTTCGTCCTTGGACTTGGTCGTGGAACAAGAAGAAACTATTGTTAATACAAAAGCAAAGCATATAAATTGAAGGAATTTTTTCAAACTTAAAAAATTGCTTTATTAGGATAAATGAAAGAATTTTGAACAGCTAAATGCAGCTATTTGATATCCGGTACTCAATTTCAACTCTAATAACTGAATTAAGTCCAAAATATTTTAATTTTTACGCTAAAACTACCCTATTCATTTTCAAAAAGAATGCCTGATTTACTGAATCGGTGAGATATCCTAAATAAAATGGCAGAAGAAACAGACAAGAAAAAATCCGGCAAGTCGAAAATTAATGACAAATACCGCCTTGTTATCTTTGATGAAGACACGCTTGGCGAGGTAAAATCCACACGGTTTTCAATGCTTGGAGTGATGAGCCTTCTTGTTTTTTTCATCCTGTTTGTAGGCTTAAGTACTTTCGCACTTATTTCATATACACCCCTTAGGTATACTGTTCCGGGTTATGCCGAAATCAAAAACAATAAAGTATATATGGATTTGATTGAACGACTTGAAGAAATGGAAGAACAACTGGATGCCCAGAGAGTATATACTAATGGTTTAAGGAATATCCTTAATCCCACAAACCAGGAAATAGCTGGTGTAACCGCTGAGGATTTCAAACTATTGACGAATCAAAACTCAGGTGCACCGGTTGAATTACTCCATTTTACAACACCCCTTAAAGGTGATATCAGCGCATCATTCAACCTGGAAAACAATCATCTTGGTGTAGATATTGTTGCACCAAGCAATTCGCCGATAAAAAGTATACTGGATGGTGTTGTCGTTAATGCGGGATGGACAGAAAAAACAGGAAATACGATATCAATACAGCATAACCATGATATGATTTCAATTTATAAACACAACTCGACATTGTTAAAGAAAGTTGGTGAAACTGTATCTGCAGGCGAGGCCATTGCAATTATTGGAAATACCGGTGAATTAACGACCGGACCTCATGTTCATTTTGAATTATGGAATCGTGGCGTTGCTCTAAATCCTGAAGAATATATTACTTTTGAATAATGGATAAGCGATTAAAAGATCTTTATGATTCGCAGGGGAATCATCTCAGTCCCCAATTGCCGGATGAAGTAAAGAACTTTCTCATAGACATTGACGGTACAATATGTGACGATATTCCCAATGAAGAACCGGAAAGAATGGTCACAGCCAAACTATATCCGGATGCTTTGCAGATTTGCAATAAATGGTATGATGAAGGTCATGTAATTACATTTTTTACTTCCAGGACGGAAGATCACCGGGATGTTACTGCTGAATGGCTGGATCGTCACGGATTTAAATATCACGGGCTATTAATGGGTAAACCTCGTGGTGGTAATTATCACTGGATTGATAATCACCTCGTCAAAGCCACCAGGTTTAAAGGCAAATTCACTGAATTTATCATGAAACAACATGATATCGAAGTATTTGAAGATTAGATCTTCCTTTCAAGAATGTCTTTCAAAGCACTTTCCAGATCAGGAAAGCTAAACCGATAATCAGATTTCAAGAGTCCACGCGGCATGACTTTCGTGCTATCAAGGACAATACAAGACATCTCTCCCAGCATCGTTTTTAAGGCAATTTCGGGAACGGGTGTGATTATACCGAAACCTCTATCAACATTTTTCAGAGTTTTAATCAATGTTTTATTTGTAACCGGGTTGGGCGCTACGCCATTAATAATACCATTCACAGATGGATTAACTATTCCCTGGTAAAAAATTTCACACAGATCATCAATATGTATCCAGGAATAATAAGCAGAACCATCTCCAAAATAATTATATAGGCCAACTCCTGACGTTGATCTCAACTTTGGCAATGCGCCCCCTTGGGTACTCAGTACAATTCCAATCCTTATAATGACAAGCTTGCTTGCTACATCATGAAATTCATGTGCTTTTTGTTCCCATTCTGATGTCAATTCTGAAAGGAATCCTGTTCCTGGATCTGAATTCTCATCGAGTTCTTCTTGACCACGATCGCCATATATACCTATAGCAGAAGCCGAAATCATAATCGGTTCAATATTCTGTTCAGTCAAATTTACCTTCAGACATTCAAGGCTTTGAATTCTGCTTTCCAGTAAAACTTTTTTTCTTTCTGAACTCCATCTTTTATCTGCGATTCCAGCACCGGCCAGGTTTATGACAATATTCAAGTCCTTAAGGGCATCCAGATCAATATATTTCCTTGCTGGATCCCACAAGTAAAAGTTCTTATTCTCAGTGCATAGTCTTGTGTTCCTTGATAAAACACGCACTTCAAATCCTTTGTTGAGAAGATAGGAACTTAGATGCTTTCCTATAAGGCCGGAGCCTCCGGCAATGAGTACTTTTCCGTGGTTCATATACTACAAACAATAATCTGCTTAGAGGGTTCACCTGTATAAAAGAAGGACACTGTCCTCCTTTTGTGTCTAAAGGAGGAAGTGCCCACTAAAAAGTAATTAGACTAATAATATCACTCGATCGTCATTGAGTAGTTACTTTATCTTGATCTTACAGTGACAATACATTATAACAGCTTTAAACTATCCATGTCTAAAGCTATATTATTAAACAAATATGTATTAACCTCTACTACGATGTACTATAAGAAATGAGGTTAGAATCTATGAACTAATGGTTAAGTCAAATCGAACTTACCGGGTAAAAATATATTCCAAAAACAAATCACAAATTTTGACCAGAATCAGTCATTGATCTGATAAGAATCAGTACTAATATTTTTTTGAATAATTGTGTCGGTTAACTTATACAAAGTCGTGGTCAGAAACACCTGTCGTCATTGCTTTGCAAGCAACTAGTATTTTAACTTTTTCAGATAATCATGGCTTTTTCTTATACTTACCAGAGGCTCAAGTGTCTTGTAATCATCCTGTTCGACATAAAAATATTTCAGGCCACTTTGATCTGCTTTTTGAAATATTTGAACCCAGTCTATGATACCGCTTCCTACTTCTGTAAAAAACCGCTCTTCGGTATCATCCATGTCTTTTACATGCCAGAAAGGAAACCTGCCCGGATATTTATCAAAATATTCAAATGGGTTGGCATCGGCTTTTCTAACCCAATAATGATCCATTTCAAATTTTACATAGCCCGGGTCGGTTTCTTCAAGCAACACATCATAAGGCACTTTTCCATCGATTGGAAAAAACTCGAAATCATGATTGTGATGTGCAAACTGAAGATCGTACTCTTTCGCTTTTTCACCACATTTATTGAATAACTCAGCATGGCGTTTATAATCATCCAGAGACTTCCTTTCTTCCTCCTGAAAATATCCGCACACTACCGATTGACCCCCCAGGGATTTTATGTCTTCGCAAAATGATTCCCAACCATTCGTCATTGTTCCTTTCCTGTCAGGTTCTCCAAAGCCTGTTCCTACATGACTGCTTCGCATGGTCAATCCAAGATCATTAAGTAAAGATCCAAACTCCTTTTTTGGAAGATCATAAATCCTGCCTTCATAATAACCTGCACATTCCACATCAGTATATCCAATATCACTGATGACTTTCAGGGTTGTTGCAGGATCATCGGCCATCAGATCCCTGACAGACCAAAGTTGGATGCCAAAATCGCCTAGCTTCTTATATTCTTCGATCTTACACTGAAGGAACATTAAGGCACCGGCGGCATAGGACGTATTCTCTAAAAATTCTCTTCTTTTCATCGATTCGATTGTTTAATAAATTTAAGGTTTAAAAGGGATTCCCTAAGATTCTGCGATAACTTAATACAGGTATCATTCCCAGGTTCAATTTTGTCACCAGCTGATCTGAAAAGGGATCGTAATACACATGTGACTCATTTCTTGTGTTGAGTACATTCTGGATATCCATAATAAATACATTTTTTCTCTTCCAGTTGTACTGGATTCTCAGATCAGTGCGAAAGAAGTGCTTCAATCTTTTCGGTTCTTCCAAATTGACCAAAATATAACTGTTACCATAAGTACCTCCCCTTTCATGCATTGCAAGGTTTATGAATAAAATATTCTCTTTTTTAAGTTTTAATCTCTTCGAAAGATTCAAGTTGATAATCCGGCCAAAACTATATCTCGAATCATACCATTGCCCTTCACTATTCCTAAATTCAGATTTGAAAAGACTTGTATTAATATTGATGTTAAATCCATTTGAAAAAGATTTATCAATCATAATTTCGAGTCCAAGATTTCTTGCTAACCCATTGTCATTGAAGCTGAATAATTCATTGCCGAGACTATAGTCATAATCATTGATCGCAGGGAGATAGTTACCAT
>JAHHJO010000354.1:0-13301 GCA_018680275.1 Bacteroidia bacterium | reverse complement strand
GATCTATCCAATAATTATTTCCTTATATGGTCATCATTGTCAGGTACTGTAACCATCCCCCTCCAAAATAAAACAAAGAACCAGACCGTGTCTATCCCCACCTTCCTGACAGAAATTAGCGGGGCGGTACATATTTATTTGAATACAATGTCAGCTGAAGTTCTGGATCACAAAATAATTAACCTGGGAAACGGTCCACCCGAAAGAAAGATCCATTCATTTGCTGGACCCAAAACCATTCTGCCTGATGGAAAAGAAGTATCCATGATCGTGAGTGTTCCGGAAGACTCTTATGGAAATCCAATAAGTGACTCCCTCGACATGCAATATGCTATTGAAAATTATTCAGGAAAATCGGAAAGAAGGTCAAGTCGCCTGGGGAAGCTTCATAGTTATACTTATACATCTGGTCCACCAGAACAAGGTAAAATGATCATTGTCTCCAGCTTGAATTCTGCAAGATCTTCAGCAAGTGAAATCGAGGTTATTCCTGAAATTCCGGGTCAAATAACGATCAGAGCAGAATTTTACACACCATATGCAAACCCCAGACAATACTTCAGTTTAACAAGTGAAAAGATCCTGGACACATACGGGAATCAGATTCCTGATGGAAGCAGTGCACGTATACTTGTATATCAGGGAAATAAAAAAACTGGAGAATATTCTGCGATGATCCTGGATGGCACGATACAAGCAAATGTAAAAAACCCGGATAATCCAGGATTGTATTCTTTCAAAGCAATCCTGGCAAACGGGATATCAAGTAATACAATAGATCTCGAGTTCGAACAATATATCATTTCAATGCCCCTTGAATATAATGAATCAAAAAACACATTGACAGCAGGTCCTATATATGGGAATATGGATGAAATTATTGCTGACGGTACTCCAATAACTTTCAGGATCATCTCAGAATCAGGCGAACTTAAAAGGACCATAGAATCAGACCAGGGCTATGCTCAATATATCATACCTGAGGGATTCATGAATCAAAAAATAACATTCGAAGCTTCTGGAGGAGGCATTAAAACTACGCTTAAAACCACCGCTGATTGAACGTGAAGCATAAATTACAACATAGAATCCTGGCAAGTCTTGCACTTATCTTTACTCTCATTGTAATTCTCTGGATCTTTGCTTCTATAATCGTTTTCTTCAGAACCGGGGCAGAAAAATATGCATTCGAACCTGTTCCTGATACCTTTTATGAAAATCACACGCCCTTTGTTAGTCTTCAGACATCACCTCGTTTTACCGGGGGATTAAATTCTGACAAAATCATGGAGCAGGTTACAGATGCTTACCTGAAATCATGGAGGTCCTATAATCACTCCCTGGAACATAATTCGTTTCATCTGCTTGAAGATCATTTCTCTGAATCCCTCTTTCAGGATGTTCGGAAAAATATCGAGAACAATAAGACATCCGGATCTCATGTCATCCAAATAGATGCTGCTCACAATTTAAACTTCCATTTGGTCAGTACCGACCAGCAATTTGTCGCTTTTACTGATAAACAAGTACCTGTCTACAAACATGTTTATAAAGACAATCAACTTGTTCTTGACATAAGTACGATCGTAGATATAGACGTTTTGATGTTGCTGGAAGAAGGATTCTGGAAGGTTTTTAAGTGGGTTCAGACAGTTTCTGAAGTGGAACCTGAAGAAACTGTTGCAGACGATATCAATAATTTCAGTGTTAAAGGAAATGATCTTTTAAAAGATAACCAGCCATTTGAATCAAAAGGTGTCAATTATTATCCTGCTGAAAATCCCTGGTTTGAAATGTGGCTTAATTTTGACAAGGAAACCATTGATAAAGATTTCAAACGGATTCAATCTTTTGGTTTAAATACAATCAGGGTTTTCATACCCTACCCGGTTTTTGGTGGATCCAATGTTGAACCACAAAGACTTTTACAACTGGATACAGTCATGCAACTCGCAAACAAGTATGACCTCTACCTGATCCCGACTCTCTTTGATTTTAACCCCGACTATAGCCACCTGTCATACACGAATGCAGATAAACATCTTCGTTCTATTGTTAAAAGATATACCGAAAATAAAGCGATACTGGCATGGGATATTAAGAACGAACCAGACCTTGACTTTGATAATCATTCTAAAACAAAGGTTCTTCAATGGTTGAGCTATATCGTGGACAGGATAAAATTTTATGATCCCAACCACCTGGTAACAATTGGTTGGTCAAATGCTGATTATGCTGATCTCCTTGAAGACAAAGTTGATATTGTCTCTTTTCATTTTTATAAACCAGCTGATCAATTAAAGAACGATATCAGCATGCTGAAAAATAAAGTAGGAAACAGGGTCTTATATCTCCAGGAATTCGGCTTGTCTACTTTCAATTGGTTCCCGGGTACTCAGGGAAAAGCTGAAAGGAAACAAACTGCTTTATTAGAATATGTCATTGAAAGCTGTGCAGAGGAAAATATAAGTTATGCTTTCTGGACATTGAATGATTTTCATCAGGCTCCATCTTATGTCTTTGGTAAGTTGCCCTGGAGAAGATGGCCTCAAACACAATTCGGTATTATCAATAAAAAAGGAAAAGAAAAAAGGGCAGCCCAAATATTCGAAAATAACAGGTCGCCCTCCAAAAATTAAATTAGCATCTTCAGTTTTCTTATACCAGTGAAGCTGTTAACCTTTTCTCAATCTCAATCTTTCTTTTATTATTGAATTGTCTGCCCGGTTTTCTCTGGTCATTTCCGGTCAATGCAGAAAAATGTAATAGATACCAGTCTGCAATATCATCGAGAGGAAGTCCGCATGCTGCATTGTAATTTTGTTCTGCATTCAGGAATCTTCTCTTATCATCTGTAATCAAATTGTAAATAGCATTTTCCAATGATGTCTGATCGAAAGGATCAAAGTATTCACCGGTATATCCTTCTTCTTCGATGAGTTCTTTAAGATCTCCAATATTGGGAATAACACACGCCCTCCCAAAGCTTCCGGCTTGATGCAGGACACCTGAACTTCCGGTCGTGCTGGTATACGGGAAAACAACAACATCACTATCAAGAAATGTATCAGGAACATCTTCTTCTTCGACATACCCTGTAAAGATTATATCCTTTACATCATGATACTTGTTCTGGACACTATCAAGATATCCTTTGACATTAGGGTTGTCCGTTCCGGCGATAACCAGCTTGATCTTTTGATCTACTCTTTTCCTGAGACCGATAACAGAATCAATCAGGTGTTCCACTTTTTTATATGTGCCAAATTTTCCAAAAGTCATTATCGTTTTTTCACTGGCTTTGGTTCTCACTTCTGGTTTGAGCGGTATATCAAAGGTTCCGTGAGGAATTAATGCAACATTATCAGCTTTATACTTTTCTCTTAAAATATCTACATACTGAGATAATGTCACAGCAACCAGGTCAGCAGAAAGAATGAATCTTGTCAGTACAGTCCCCGTAAACTTGAATATTCTTGTGAGTAGCTTGCTCTTTGTAATTCCCGCTGCATCAAGATCAACACTTTCAATAATATTGTGCAATAATACCACGGTCTTCACGCCCATTAATTTTAGGATGAAAGGCAAAAGTAATCCCAGGGCCGCTGGAATTTTCTTATCACCAAAAGACAGGAAATGGATATTGAACAAAACGATATCTGCTCCTGACTTTCGTACAGACTTCAGAATACTAAAGAGGTTTGTGTAGCTGTTAAATGACCAGCAAGGATCAAATTCCAGTTTTGAACTCTTTTCTCCTTGTGGATAACTTAAGTCAGCATCCAGCTTTTCTGCTATCACTGTAAGTTTTGCGATATCCTCTTTATTGACAAATTTGTCAACAAGGTGATAAGCATATTCATTTAGGGTTCCTTTACCTGGTGGATAAGGAGATACGATTGCTAATTTTAATTTTTTCATTATTGTAAACATTTTTAAAGTGATAAATAAGCATGGATATCAAGAGAATACCCATGGCGATTAATTGCATCTGGATGACCAGAGATACTGAGCGGTGAAAAATGATGATTAATACAATCTGCAGAACGCCTCCTCCAAGGGAAAGCACCACAGGCAAATATTTGTCCAGGGACATATAGTAATAGGAAAATACATTGGCACAAGTGAATAGTGTTGTACAGGCCGCATACTTCCAGAGTAAATGTGCCATAGCTACATATTCCTGACCGAATGCTAATTGAATAATCAGCTTGTCAAAAAAGAAACATGTGGCGGTTATCAGGATCGCTACTGAAAAAACGATACCCAAGGCTTGCATAAATACACCCTGGTGATCCTTATTCTGCATTCGAAGCTGGACTACCCTCGGAATTAGTATGCCGACAACAGACCAGGTCGCAAAAAATACGACCCTTCCAATGAGTGATAGACTCGCATAGAGTCCTGCCTCATAGTTGCTGAAGTAATGTTTTACAAGGATCAGGTCACTGTTGTTGATCAATATCTGGCTAAGTTCATAAAACCCGACAATCACCATGAAGGCAACAATTTCTTTTGAGTCAAATGTTCTTTCTTCCTGATGCCCTGTTGATGTTTTTGTATCTCTGCTGAAATAATAGACTGCCAGGAATGACAATAAAAATCCAAGTCCGACTGCTTCGGAATAATATTCAACTCCTGAAACAAAACACAGTGTGATAAGTGACAAACTGACTAGGACACGGACCAGCATTTCGATAATATAACTCATACCCAGCTTCCTGATATTATCAGAACCCTGTAAAATCCCCCTGTTTACCGACATGATCAAATATGCAGGTATACCGCCTATTATTAGAAGATACGATACAGGGCTTTGAAGATTTAAATAATCCGTCACAGGAATGAATGTTAGTCCCAGTAGGATTAAAATAACGACACCCGATGTTTTTGATTTTTCTCTGAACCATTTAGCAGCATCCGGTAGTAATGATTTATCCGTAGATAATATTTTAGCAGTATGTTTTGTACTGCTCAACTGGAATGCCAATGCTATAAATGAGATGATCAGAACAACAGTCGACAGTATAGATACTTCAGCAAATATTTCCGGACCCAGTAATCTTCCCAATACAAGATTGAGTAAATAGTTCCCCACGTTTACAAGGAATAGACAAACAAACAAATAACTGGCCTGGCTTATAAATGAAGACTTCATGTTTAAACTGTTACTTTTGAAATATTGAGTCTTCTATCCATTTGTGTCAATTCCATCAACCTATGCACATTACTTTGTGTAGAGATATTTAGCTTGATAGATCTGTTGGCTTTACGGGCTGTTTCATGAATGCCGACCAGGATATTTATGCCGGTGATATCCATTTTATCCACACCCTTTAAGTCCATGTATAAATCCCAGCTACTGGCTAATGGTAAAATAAATTTTTGAAATTCCCTGGCATGCACACATGTGAAAGTGCCATCCAGGATGACCGAGAGACTTGATTCGTTCAGGTCATTAATAACATCGTAGTTTAAGTTTTTCATCGCTAATTAATTTTCTGCAAGTCTAAGGGAATTGTATAGGGTGAATAGGTGATTTTATTTTTTTGGAGGGATTCCTTAGTTTTTTGGTACAAATACAAGATTTAGTGTATTTCACTGTAATTCGATCATTTCCTTATAAGCTGGTTGTCTATATAAGCTATGTCCGACACATGATTTTTTTTGCTTATTATTTTTTTGGTAGCATTTCTTCTTTTTTTGGAAACATAGCTCCAAACAATGGTACTATTCCTTCTTTTTTCAGTGCTAAATAGCGGTAAGTGGTTCATGAATTTGGAATATGTTTGCAGCACAATGACTACAACAACAAAAATTATTATTAGCTTTTTTCTTACAATCTTTTGGTTTAATTGTGTCTATTCACAAGCAGATCTGGAGGCAGGTATTGGCCATTTGAATAAAGGAGAATACCATTTGGCATCTTCAATTCTTTCAAAGGTTTATCAGGAAAATCCAAAAAACAAAACAGCAGGTATTTGTCTTGCCCGCGCTTTGGGTTTAGCTGGCTCTCATGAAGAAGCATTGGAAGTTCTTCACTCCCAAATTGTTGTGTATCCGGATGATAAGGAGATCATGCTGAATATGGCTGAAGTTCAATTATGGATGAAAGATTATCCTCGGGCTATTCAATTATTTCAGGAAATTATTGACAAATCAGGTCCGGACCCCAATGTGTTTCTTGGGCTTGCAAATGCACAGGCAGCTGCCCAGGATTACGTATCTGCACATACCAATATCAATAAAGTCATAAACTTTGAACAAAACAATGAGCAAGCAATGCTATCCAAAAAGTCTATAGATCTTGCTCTTGCCAATATGTATGCTAATAGATCAGATTTTAAATCAGCTAAAAAGATATTATCCGAACTTGAAATCATCTTCCTGGATGATAAGGATATCATTATCTCAAAAGCAATTACCTATCTGAAACAAAACAAACCGAATAAAGCCCGTTTTCAATACCTCAAGCTCATAAATTTCAACACTTCAGTACTTATGGCTTATGAAGGCTTGTCATATTGTCACCTGCTTTTGGGACAAAAGAAAAGAAGTTTGGAATTTGCCCAATTGGCAGAAAAAAAAGGCATCGAAACCAATTCTCCCAGATTATCAGAAATAAAATCAAACCTGGCATTTATTTATGCGGTTAACGAAAATTTTGAAAAATCAGATTCTATTTATCAAATTATAGATAAAGAAACACCGACTGATTCAAGATTAATAACTTCCAGGGCAAGGGCAGAAATGCTGAATGATAATACAAACCTGGCCATAGAAGAATTAAAAAAACATATCGAATTAAGTCCTTCCTATGATTTCCTCATCTGTGCTGCAGAACTTGAAAAAAACAATCGTAATAACCTGAATGCATTGAAGTACCTGGAAAAAGCAGTTTTTCTCAATCCTGGAAACAATGATGGCAAAAAATTTTTACAATCAGTAAGGTCAGAAAATAGCATGAAGTTGGTATCCGGAATCAAATATGCTTTTGATAATGGAAATAATAGTTCACATGAAATGCGTGCCGGAATTCATTGGAACAGGTGGAATAAACTGGTTCCTTATGGAGGAATTAATTTAAGGAAAATGGCCAACCGGAACCTGGATGAATCCACTACCATAACTTCATTGACAACCGGTGCAGAATACCTGTTAAACAGAAAGCTGATTTTTAACGGCCAATTTGGGTTCAATGCTATTTCAGGGTCCATGTCCAGAAATAGCATGATAAGTTCTTTGGGACTTGTTTATACACCCTCAAATAAAAGCAGGATCACTGCTTCCTTTGAGGTTCAGGATTTTGATTATTCAATAGATCTGCTGGATACTCGTATCAAATTAATGAATGGAAGAGTTCAATATGCACATCTTTTGCCTTTGAATTTTGGATTTTATTCAAATTTCGAATGTACCAGCCAATCTGATGGCAACAGAAGGTATCTTGCTTTTGGTTCTTTATATCACACTATCCCGGGAAACTTGTATTATAAATTCGGCCTTAACTATTCACATATCAAATACCAGGATGTCTCCGAAAAAGCTTATTTCAACCCTGAACAATTTCACAGTACAGAAATATTTATAGAATCCTTCAACCAAAAAGGCAGGGGAAAATTAGACTTCAATGTACAGGTAGCTCTTGGAATCCAGCAAATAGAAAATAATCCAATGCAGTTGACACATCGGTTTCGTTCTGAAGTTGGTTACAATCACGGCAATTTCAGGTTTCTTTTTAATGCCGAGTTATCAAACTCGAGATCCAGTAATATTGCCGGGTACTCATACCAGTCTTACAGTTTATCTTGTGTTTACAATTTTGTGAAAAATTGATACGCTTATAAGATATTCAGTCTCTCCATTAAAATAGACCTGTGCGCTCTGCTTATTGGAATGACCTTTTTTTCGATCAACACAGAATTATCCTCGATATCTATGACGTGTTCCAGGTTTATTATGAAAGAACGGTGAATTTTAATAAACCGGGGATGCCTGAGTCTTGAATCTATTCCTTTTAACGTGCCATGAATGATGTGATTCCCGTTTTCGGTTATAACCTTAACATAGTCCCCGACATTTTCAAAATATAATATGGACTCATAAGACAATCGGACCAGTTTCCCATCTGATTTGACATATACTTCGCTAGCAGCACTCGAATCAGATATTTCGATAAGTTTCTCCTGCCTTTCAACAGCCTTGGAAATGGCCTTGTTAAACCTCGGCATCAAAACCGGCTTCTTTAAAAAATCTGTGACATCGTATTCATATGCTTCAAAAGCATACTCTTTATTCGAAGTGATAAATATAACCTGGGGAATTGTCGGCAGCTTCTCAAGCATTTCCAATCCCGACATTTCAGGCATTTCAATATCAAGAAAAATAAGGTCTACCGGACTTTTACCCAGAAAATCTATAGCTTCAATTGCATCAGCAAAGATCTTTTCGCATTGAATATCCGGGTTTTTATCACATAGGGTTTTGATGGATTGTCTTGCCATCAAATCATCATCTACTATAATTGATTTAAGCATATTGTATAATAATTAAGCATTTTCCATTGTGATTAATTTATCATAAGTCGCCTCTACCTCGGGCATTAGCTTTTCCAAATCATAACGGATTTCTTCGTAACTCTTGGTTATATTCCTAATATCATCATATCCTTCCATCAAGTCAAATTTTTCAGATACTCCTGATAATCCGACCATTCCGAAAGATGGTTTGATCTTGTGAATTGATCTCTTTGCCAGTCCGATGTTCGTTTCCTCGATATGTTTATCCAATTGCTCTAGTTCCTCTTTATAGCTTTGTAAAAACAAGCCGAACATTTCTTTTGCATAGCTATAATCTTCTTCATAGATTTCCTTTAGAAATCCTATATTCAAAGCCCTCGAAAAAGGGCTTGAGTCAGATAAATTATCATCAGCTTTCTGGGACCTGAGTTGCTTTTTTATCATCTCAGAAAGAGTCGCAGGCTTGAATGGTTTTGAAATAAAATCTGTCATTCCACCTTCCAATGCCAATTCTTTCTTGCTAAGAAAAGTAGAAGCCGTCAGAGCAATAATAGGAATGTTAGATTTGGGCCCTGACATGTTTCTGATATGTTTTGTCGTTTCAAAACCATCCATAACCGGCATCTGCAAATCCATAAATATTAAGTCAAAATCCTGATCTTTATACAAATCAAGTGCTTCCTGTCCATTGAATACTGTCTCGTATTCGTATTCCCATTTCTCAAGTAATTTGGTGATATATTTCTGGTTCACCTTATTATCTTCTACAACAAGAATGCGCGCCATGAGCTGTTCCTCTTTCTCTTCACTAATTCTTGTTTTGGTCACAGGAATATCTGTCAATTTGAGTGGAATATCAAAATAGAAATTAGACCCCGATCCAAGTTCAGAATCAACTTTTAACTCGCCACGCAACAGTTCAACAATCTTTTTTGCAATAGTCAGACCCAGGCCTGTTCCCCCATATTTATCCCGTATTTCCCGACTGGCCTGTTTGAAATTATGAAATATATTCTGGACATATTCTTTCTCTATTCCTATCCCGGTATCCTTAACTGAGAATCTAATCAATGATTCATTTTCGTCACCTGATATTTTTTGAATAGTTAGTTCAATTTTCCCGCTTGATGTGAATTTCTCTGCATTACTCATGAGATTCAGTAATACCTGGTTGATCAGATCAGGGTCACCTATAACATTGTTTTCGAAAATTTGATCCAGCTTCAGATCAAAGTTCAAATCTTTATCATAAGCTTTAATTGAATAGGTCCTGATCAGGTTTTCAGCAATGTTCTTCATATCAAAGCGCTTGGCTTTGACTTCAAGTGTGCCGGCATCAATTTTAGATATATCCAGGATATCAGAGATTAAGGATAAAAGTATATTGGAAGAGCTGCCCAGAATCTCGATGTATTCCTTTTGCTCATTATTTAGAGGGGTCTCATCCAATAAATGAATCATACCGGTGATGGCATTCAGGGGGGTTCGGATTTCATGACTCATATTTGCCAGGTATTCCTGCTCCGCCTGCTGTGCTTTTTCTGCAAGCTCCCTTGCTTTTATTAACTCATCCTCAAGCCTTTTCCTATCAGAGATATCATAATGGATACCAAGTGTGCCTTTAAATTTTCCTACGTGATCATAAAATGGAGAGCCGCTTATCAGCATCCATTTCTTTTTTCCATCCTTACAGGTGACCTGGATTTCGTAAACACCTTCCTTCCCTTTTTTTCTTTTGTTATCAACGTCAGACATAATCCTTCTTGACTCTTCATCCAGCAAAAGATCATTGGCATTTTTACCAAACAATTCTTCCTTTGTATAACCTGTCATTTCAGCAAATCTATCATAGACCTTTTGAATAACTCCATCGTCATCTACCTCCATAAGTCCCAGTTCCATGTTTTCCATCATTCCCCTGTATTTCTCCTCACTCTGTTTGATCATCAACTCCTGGTTGCGTCGCAAAGTAATGTCCTGATAGTACCAAAGGTGGCCCTGGTATTCATTGTCAAGAATAATAGGAATAAAATTCCTGGACAGAATTCTTCCGTCCTTCATCATAAGTTCATCGCCGACCCTGAGTTCCCTGGAATCCAAAAGGTTTTCGATACCTCTCACAAACGCCTCTTCATCTTTAAAGAGTACTTTGGTTTCTTCTGCAGAGTTCTTGCAATCTAACCCCACCAATGAAGCCGGATCAGCAGGAATCCCGAATATTTTACAAAAGGTGGAGTTGGCCAGAACGATTTTTCTGTTTTGATCTTCGACCAGGATACCTGCTACCATATTTTCCAGTAGACTTGAAAACCTAGTATTTGCTTTCTTGAGATTATATTCTGATTCTACCCTATCTGTGATATCACGTGCAACTGCAGAAAAAATGATCTTACCATCAGGTTTTTCATTTTTTGTGACATTTTGACCTATCCAGATTTCCTGATCTGTATTGATGAGCAATGGAAATTCAAGATAACTGGAACTGAGCCCTTTTTCTTTCATTTCAGTGTAATACTGAAATACCTTTTCAATGTAATCAGGTCTTATAAATTCAATATATCTTTTACCTAATACATCTTCTTTTTCCAGATTCAATTTTTCAATGCCAATATTATTAATTGATAAGAAATATCCCTCTTCATCCGTCGTATATATAATGTCATTGGCATTCTCTACCAGGGTTGTATACTCCTTTTCCTTTTGGAGCAATTCTTTTGTTCTTCTTTCAACTTTTTCCTCGAGAGATTCATTCAGTTCTTTTAAGGATTGATTTACATCAAACAGTTCCTGTGCTTTGCTCTCCAGGATATTTTCTGCTTGTTTTCGAGCCTGCCGCTCACGTTCCAAGCGCCTCTTTAACAGATCAATTTGATTATCCATTATTCATCAATTATTACATTGAACCTCACTTTACTGCCATCTTCATTGATAAAAGATCTCTTTATCGATCCCTTTTGCTTGTAATGCTCCATTGATTTCTCAATAAGGCCCTCTGCAAAATCACTTAATTTTCTCTCCGAAGTATAAATCATTTCTAATTCATTATCACTGATTCTCCGGGTTTCAAATTTGGGTAGTTGAGCATCAGGATATAGCTTTAAAACTTCGACGTGGATATGTTCGTCGATAGATTCAAGGAAATCAAACAAAGTTTTTTCCGCTTCGAAAAAATGAGTATAATTCAATGTGAATGTATTATGCAAATACCGGCCATATGTTTTAAGAAGTACATCAAGGGGAATACCTGTTTTGAGATGCAACTGTTTGACAAGACTGACCAGCTCTGCATGAGGATAAGTCCCGACTGCTGTATAAATACCTCCTGATGGTAACTTACTGTCTTCAATGATTTGATCGACAGTATCATAACCAAATTCCTTTTCAACCATTTCAAGGAACTCCGTGAAAACAATACCTTTCATGTTTTATTACTTTTTCTTTAAAAATATCTTATGAATAGAAGGTGAAATTGGATAGGAATAGATCTAATGCAAAAATCGTTCTAATATTTTAAATATTCCAATAACAAATATCACATATCCTTGAGGACATGTGATCTAAAATGCAATATTTAGACTGAACAATTATTCTCTGACTACTGAAATATAGACGGACTCCGCCTGATTTTCCTTATTAAGATTGTATTTCTGGTAACCTTTGCCAAAGTTTTTCTCGAGAATTAATAGAATCCTTGAGTCTACTGAATTGGATAAAACCTGGTTTGGGGTTTTACCATTGATAGGAAATAGGGGTTCTTTCCTGAGTTTGAATTTTAATTGACCCTTGTTATGGTCAAACTCAATCGATTCAAACAGGGAATCATCCTGTCCAAAAAAACTGATTTTTAGTCCTGCTGAATCGAGCCTGATTATACGCTCGGCCGGTATGTTGGTATTAAAATAAAATCCTGATAGTGATAAATGGAGGATTAATATTTTGAGAAACATAACTTAATTTTTTGCAGTTGAAATTTCAGGAGTTTGTCTCCTGTTTTACTGCAAAATTATGCCTCATTAACTGGTGAGATTTACCTTTTCGATTTTAGGTGAAAAAGTCAGGATTTTTGGTGAAATATTTAGGTTTTTTGTCCTGACCAAATCCGCATATACTCTGAAAGATCAATTCAAATGCCTGGTTATCGCTTCGTCCATTGGCTTAACCTTGGAACCAAAATGTTCAATGATCTGACCGTTTTCATCTAGAAGGAATTTGTTGAAGTTCCAACTAATCTTATAATCAGCTTTGCCATTTAAATCTGCTGTAGTGAGCCATTTATATATTTCATTGGCTTCTTTTCCTTTCACTTTTATTTTCTGAGTCATTGGAAAGGTGACACCATATTTGGATGAACAAAATGAAGCTATTTTTTCTTCAGTACCCGGTTCCTGGCCCAGGAATTGATTACAAGGAAAACCGATAACAACCAGTTCGTCTTTATATTTTTGGTATAAGGCTTCAAGGCCTTCGTATTGGTATGTGAATCCGCATTTGGAAGCCACATTAACGACGAGTATTTTTTTACCTTCAAATTGCTTGAAGTCGATTATTTGATCACTATTTAGTGCTTCAATTTTGAAATTATGGACTGAGGTCTGTGCTTGAATCTGGTACATAAATATCATTGAAATGATGAATAAAGCAAATTTCATGGCTATTGGTTTATCAGTAAAGACAGTTTTAGGAATTAAAAGTTCAATCTGTTGATGAATTTAATATGTAATTCTCACCAGGTTCAGGTTGTAGTTTTTTTCACTTGGCACTAAAATAGAGTTCGAGCTAAGT
>JAHHJO010000118.1:0-3624 GCA_018680275.1 Bacteroidia bacterium | reverse complement strand
TGCTTATGTTCCGCAAAATCATTGCAGGCCATCACTACAAACCCTCATGACTGCCACCTTGCCAACGACCTATAATAAACAGGTAGATTCAATAATGAGAGCAAAGATGTCCCTGGTCCGCTTTGATTCTGAAGAAAGTGCAGAAAAATGGAAGAAGGAGTTTCAGCACCATGCCATGCAATATTTTGAAACTTTGCCCCGGAAGCTTGCAAAACTTGGTTATAAAAGTTTCCAGGGAGGTAAATGGTGGGAATTCAATTACCAAAATGGAGGTTTTTCACACGGTATGACTACCGGTTGGACGGAGGAAGACAGAAAAAAAGGAGGAAAATGGTTCAAGCAATTTATGGGTGGAACGGGATTGCAACTGGCTCGGGCAACGATGGAACCCGTTTATGAATTCATTGATAACAATAAAGAGAATCCTTTCTTTATCTGGTATGCTCCCGAATTACCTCATTACCCATTTGATGCACCCGGTAAATATTATGACTTGTATGTGGATAAAGACATGACCGAATCTGCTAAAAGATATTATGCAAACTGCAGCTGGTTTGATGACGGGGTAGGCGCTTTGATGAATTACCTTAAAGATGAAGACCTCTTCAGTAATACATTGTTTGTTTATGTCAACGATAATGGATGGGAACAGAACCCTGACCAGGAATTCAGGCATGATTCACTGAGATGGCATAATGGTGGAGATAAAGGAAAGCTTTCTGTATTCGATCAGTCGTTCAGGACACCTATCCTGTTTTCCTGGGAAGGAAATATCAATCCCGGACGATTTGATAACGCCCTGGTTCATAGTGCAGATATTCCTGCGACGATCATGGATATTCTCAATTTAGATCAGAATAATAACTATGGACGATCGCTCCTGGAAATGATCGAATCCGGGAAAGAGATGTCCCACAGGGATCTGATCGTTGGATATGTTGATAAGATAAGATGGGAAGGAGATATGATGGGTAAAGATGTTGAAGCATACTGGCTGAGGGAAGGCAATTGGTTTTTTAGTTGGAATTTGACTTTTTCAGAAAAGAAATTGTTCGATACCCGCAAAGATCCTGGAAATGAACTGGAATTATCTGCTAAATACCCTGACCTTGTAGATAGATTTACAGATGAAATTATTAGTTGGAAGAAAAAAATATATGAAAAATAGTATTGGAAAATTAGTTCTGTTTCTTATAGCGATGATCGGTTACCTTACAGCTGATGCCAGTGAACTTTTGCGTGTGGAACCTCCATTCTGGTGGAGTGGTATGCATAATGAAAACCTCCAGTTGTTAATTTATGGAAAAGATATCGGCGACATGGATGTTAAGCTGAGGTATAATGGCGTGAAGATCATGAAAGTGCATCGTCCGGAAAATAAAAACTATCTCTTTGTTGACCTTGAGATCAAATCTAAAGCAAAAGCAGGATTGTTCAATTTACAGCTCAGCAAAGGAGAAGAAAAACTGTCATATGACTATGAATTAAAAGCAAGAAGACCGGGATCAGCCGAACGTGCTGCATTTACAAGCAAGGATGTCCTTTACCTCGTGACCCCTGATCGATTTGCGAATGGAGATACTTCAAATGATGAAGTAGACGGCATGGAAGAAGGATATGACAGGGTAAAACCATATGGCAGGCATGGCGGAGATATCCAGGGTTTGATGGATAACCTGGATTACATGAAAGACATGGGGTTTTCAGCACTTTGGTTAAATCCGGTTCTTGAGAATGATCAACCTGGATGGTCATATCATGGTTATGCGACCACAGATTATTATAAAGTCGATTCACGTTTCGGTACCAATGAACAATATGTGGAGTTGAGCAGAAAGGCAAAGGATATGGGTATAGGTATGATCATGGATATCATTGTCAATCATTGTGGCCACTATCACTGGTGGATGAAAGATCCTCCTTTTGATAATTGGATAAATTTCCAAAAGGAAGGGTACAAGAATACAAATCACAGGAAAACGACACTGGTTGACCCTTATGTAGCGCAAAGTGAAAGGGATATGATGACCAAAGGGTGGTTTGTGGAGCAAATGCCGGATTTGAATCAGCGCAATCCGTTTATGTCCACGTATCTCATTCAGAACACCATCTGGTGGATTGAATATGCAGATTTATACGGGATCAGGCAGGATACCTATTCTTATCCTTTCAGGGAATTTATGACAGCCTGGACCTGTGCCATAAAATATGAATATCCCAATATGAATATTGTAGGTGAAGAGTGGATAGAAGAACCTGCAGTTATAGCTTACTGGCAGGAGGGAAAAATAAATAAAGACGGGTATACATCCTGCCTGCCATCATTGATGGATTTCCCGCTTTGTTTTACGATCCATAAATCGATGAATGAAGAGGAAGCATGGGGTACCGGTCTTGTCAGGTTATATGAATTATTGGGAATGGACTTCCTCTATGCTGATGCATCCAACCTCGTGATCTTTCCTGACAATCATGATATGAGCAGGATTTACACGCAGGTGGATCATAAACTGGATCGCCTGAAAATGGCAATTTCCATAATTATGACAACACGAGGTATACCACAACTCTACTATGGTACAGAAATACTGATGTCAAATCCGGATACAGATAGTCATGGTATCATCCGTTCTGATTTTCCGGGTGGATGGGCAGATGATAAAGTGAATGCATTTAGTGGTGAAGGATTGGATAAGGATGCCAGGGAAACACAGGCATGGATGAAAAAACTTATTAACTGGAGAAATGGAGAATCAGCAATACATTCAGGGAAAATGATGCATTATGAACCCAAGTCCGGTGTGTATGTATATTTCAGGTATGATAGTGCGTCCACTGTGATGATAGTCGTCAACAAGAATGAAGAGGCGACTTCGATTGATCCTGGACGGTTTAAAGAAAGAATGACTGATTTTATTTCGGGCTTTGATGTAGTGACCGGGCAGAAATTTGATATGACAGCTTCATTTACAGTTCCAGCCAGGATGGTTTCAATAATTAAGCTCGCTAAATAGAATAGCTTTTTAGTTTATTTCTGATTAATTCTGAGAACATTAATTTCATTCAATTTTTAATACATTCGTTTTCACCAAGTATAATTCATGAAAGTATTTAGTCTTAAAGTATTATTGATTTCTTTGCCGGTTTATATCTATACTCAATCATTTTCTGATGTTTCTTTAGTTTCCGGTTTTGACGACAAAAGTATGAACAATGGTATAGCTGTCGGAGATTACAACAATGATGGCTTTGAGGACATTTATGTCTGCAACAGGGAAGGAAAAAACCTGTTTTATGAAAATCTCGGTAATGGACAATTTGATGAAAAAGCTTCCATGCTTGGTATTGATTTTAATGGTAAAAGCAACACAAGTATTTGGCTGGATTTTGACAATGATGGAGACCAGGATCTTTATGTAGGCAATTATGATGAAGCAAATATCTTGTACAGGAATGAAGGAGATGTATTTACCGATGTGACCCAACAATTTAACCTTGGAACAATTGGCAGAATTTCTTCTTTGAATGCAGGAGACTTTGACATGGACGGCGATCTGGATATATACGTCGCCAATTTCAATGAAAAGAATAAGCTCTACAGGAATGAAGGTGCATTTTTTATTG
>JAHHJO010000012.1:0-4393 GCA_018680275.1 Bacteroidia bacterium | reverse complement strand
GTTTAGGCCAGTCATTGAAATTAAGTAACACTCCTCACTACACAATTATCTCTACTCCAGAAGTGTTTAATTTATCATTTGAAAGAATTTGATATCAATAACTGATTTAGTCCAAGGCAGTATTTGCCTATTAACCGTCAGATATCACATAGCTAAAATCAAATAAATCTTTTCCATTTATTTTGGTTTATTCAGTTTCTAGATAAACAGATTTTAATTTTGAAGTGGCGTAATGATCGCAGCTTAGTGTAAGGAGGAGATTGAGGTACACTTCGTCAGCCGAAGCTAACTTCGGCATCCACAGAATGCACTTCATCAGTTTGAGCTGGCATCGTCATTTGGAGTATGTACTTCATCAGCCGAAGCTAACATCGGCATCCAGGGAATGTACTACGATAGTTTGAGCTGACGTCTTCATCTGGAGCATATACTTCAACAGCGTAGGCTGACTTAAGCATATGAAGTATCTATTTCATCAGCGTAGGCTGACTTCATAATACAAAGCATCTACTTCGTTAGCTTGTATCACCTTTCTACTTCACATAACGAATTGAAAATAAGGAAAGAATATACTGTCAGCAAAAGCCTATTGTTAATATAATACCATATTGGTATTTTAGATTTCCACTTCCCCTTCATAGTGAATTAAAGATTCAAGTTCAAATGAAAAAAATAGAAACTTATATCGTTGATGCTTTTACTGACAAACCATTTAAGGGAAATCCGGCAGGAGTATGTCTTTTGAAAGAAGAACTTATCGATTCTGAAATGCTTTTGATTGCTAAAGAATTAGGATTGTCCGAAACTGCTTTTGTCAAGGAATTGAACATGAAAAATAAATTTTCAATCAGGTTTTTTTCACCTGTAATGGAAATTCCTCTATGTGGCCACGCTACGCTTGCAGCATCTAAAGTGATTTTTGAGAAAAACAATCAAATCAAGAATATTAGTTTTATTAACAATCAAAAACTGGAATTGCAGATACAAAACTATGAAGATTCTATTCTGATGGAATTTCCAATTTATGAAACAATACCAGAGCATGTACCCGAAGAATTACTTATATCCCTTGGAATCAATGAAATAAATAACAGTGCATACAATGAAGAAACCAGGATATTATTACTGGAAATTGAAAGTGATGATTTATTGAAAAATCTAAGTCCGGATTTTGATAAGCTGAAGAAATCACATAGTACAATTAATGGTGTATTGGTAACGGCACAATCTCAAAAGGCTGAATTTGATTTTGAATCAAGATATTTTTGGCCCTGGAGTGGAACGAATGAAGACCCTGTCACAGGAGGAACGCATACCTTCTTAGCCAAATACTGGGGAACCAGGTTAAACAAAAGAATAATGAATTCTTTCCAATGTTCTGAACGGAGTGGATTTATGGAAGTAGAGCTTTTAAATGACCATAAAATGACAATTAGGAGTAAAGCTCAAATTGTCTTGAAAGGTGAATTATATGTTTAAATACAGATAGCTGGATTTGTCCTAGAGTAATAGCTCTTCAATTATGAAAAACAAGTAAGTGGTTTATCGCCTTGGCGGAAATTTCAAATTGTAAAAAATGAATGAGGTATTTCCCAAATTTTTAATGGTTTACTCATCTACAGAGAGTAACAACACTAAATCAATCTATTTAAAAATCACATAATTGGCTGCGTTGCGTCACCCCCGACCCTTCCAGCCTTACGGCATCAATGTAGTATTTAATTATTTTGAGCATTAATATTTAAATTTATTGTAGACAAGGTACATGAGAAGTACCCTTGTATATAAGAAAGAACACACAATTAGTCAATGCGCAAAACAGTATTTGAGATCACCAAAATGGACTGTCCTTCTGAGGAAAACCTAATCAGAATGAAACTCGACGGCATATCAAATATTGTGCGGTTGGACTTTGATATTTCAAACCGGAAATTGAGTGTTTTCCACAGCGGACAGATTGACCAGATTGAAGCATCCATTCTTGAATTGAATTTAGGAGGAAAACGCATTTCGACCGAACTGACCGAACAAACAGATTTTGAAGAGAATACAGATCAGAGGAAACTTCTGTGGACTGTCCTTTCCATCAATTTTGCTTTTTTCATCATCGAAATGTCAACAGGACTGATTTCAAGATCGATGGGACTTGTTGCTGACAGCCTGGATATGCTTGCCGACAGTTTCGTATATGGAATCAGCCTCTTTGCAGTAGGTGGAACACTTACTCGCAAAAAACGAATTGCACAACTGGCCGGTTACTTTCAAATAACACTGGCTGTTCTTGGTTTTCTGGAAGTCCTCAGACGGTTTTTTGGTGCAGAAAAAATGCCTGATTTTTCAACGATGATTATCGTTTCGGTTTTAGCGCTCATTGCAAATGGTGTTTGCCTTTACATTTTGCAAAAGTCAAAAAGCAAGGAAGACGCACATATGAAGGCAAGTATGATTTTTACTTCGAATGATGTCATCATCAATTTAGGCGTAATCGTTGCCGGAGTTCTGGTCAATTGGTTGAACTCAAGTAAACCTGACCTGATCATTGGAACCATTGTTTTTATCCTTGTGATCCAGGGTGCATTCAGGATATTGAAGTTGAGTAAATAATAATTTAAAAAATCATACTTTTCACTGTATTTGGAAAATAGGATAACGTGCGATTTGAAAACATTATATAATGTATTTTATAAAAAGAACATGCGCATATTTTATTGATTGTCTAATATGCTACACATTGATAATGCTCGTGTTCCAATGGGCGATTTTAAGCAAGTTCAGAGACAATCTTGGAATTACGAATGAATGGTTTGAAACGAGTTGGAATATGGAACTTTATGTATTGGTGACGATCTCATTACCCGTTTGGCTATATTTTATTTATTATGATAGCTATAAATCTAAAGGCACGATCGGTAAAAGAATACTAAAGCTGTCTGTCAGGAATAATGAAAATCAACGTATAAGTTTAGGCAAATCATTCAGAAGAACATTATTAAAACTTGCGCCCTGGGAAATAGCACATATTGGAATTATTTTCCCGACGCCAATTTATTTTGAAAACGAGCCGGGGATACGAATTTTAACTATTCTTGGAATATTTCTTTTTGTTGCTTATGTAGCCAGCATTATCATAGACGCTGCAGGGCAATCCTTATACGACAAGTTATTAGGGACAAAAGTGATTTCAAAAGTATATATTGACTCACATCGAAATCCAAAAAATACTATTCTGTAGTTGATGTTCTTAATAATTGTATTTATATATGATTAAACTGGTAGTTATAATATCAACACATGCTTTCAAAACAATTATATTGCACACTTACAAAAACATTTATCTATAAAGACGACCCTTCTGACATTATTATTAATAGATTATTACACTTATGAAAAAGAACAGAAGACAATTTTTAGGAATGAGCCTGGCACTGGGGCTGACACCTGCCTTGACGGCAAGCCCGGGCTATGAACTTATGAATATTTTCCAAAGTGAAAAGAAACTAAAGATTCTTATACTTGGTGGTACAAGTTTCCTGGGCCCTCATCAAATTGCTTATGCATTACAGAGAGGACACAAAGTCACCACTTTCACCAGAGGAAAAACAATTCCAAAAATACATGAGAAGCTTTTTAATAAGGTTGAAAAACTGGTGGGTGACAGGGAAGATAATCTCGAAGCCCTGAAAAACAGGAAGTGGGATGTTGTTATTGACAATTCCGGACGGAAAACAAAATGGACAGAAGATACGGCAAAACTGTTGGTAGACAATGTAGAATTATACATGTATACTTCTTCGATAAGTGTGTATTATCCATATACAGGCAATGATTTTTCGGAATCAAGACCATTGGTAACTGAAGTGCCTAATGATGTGACCGAAGATCAGAAACTGACATATGATTATGGCGTCATGAAAGCGACTTCAGAAATAGCAACCCTGGATGTCTTCGGTAAAGACAGATCCATTATCGTCAGACCAACCCTGATCGTTGGACCTGGGGATAGGACGGATCGTTTTCCATACTGGATGGCCAGGCTGGAAAAAGGTGGTGACATCATTATTCCTGGGCACCGGGACGAAGTTGTACAGTATATTGATGTAAGGGACCTTGCCGCATGGATGATCAAATTAGTGGAAGACAAAGCGACAGGAATATATAATGGATCCGGACCCGCTTTCAACATGACAACAAATGCATTTGTACATGGCATCCATGCCAGTTTTAACTCTCCGGTCAATTATATACAAATTGATGATATTGATTTCCTCCAGGAAAATGGAATTATTGGTATTCAACCCTGGGTCATCCAATTACCGGAATATGCAGGTATGTCCAAAAGCGATAACAGTAAAGCTATTGCAGCCGGGCTTGAGTTCAGTTCATTGTCAGAAAC
>JAHHJO010000057.1:0-5105 GCA_018680275.1 Bacteroidia bacterium | reverse complement strand
CCTGCAGCCTATAGTGAAGTAACCAGAAGGTTAAAACCCTACGCCCAAAGCATTATGTACGGAGAACCCTGCTCGACGGTACCGATCTTCAAGAGGCCGCGTAAATTAAAATAAGGAGCAGCTTATTTAAGCGATTTCATTTCATCATTCAGTATAAGGGCTTCAGAAAAGATCTCTGCAATAAAATCAAGATTTAAATCCTGGGCGTTGTATATGGTTATCCCGGAAACTTGTTTCCTTCCATGGTCCTCTAACAAGCCCTGGATATTGGATAATTGTTTGCCATAAATAAAACACAATTCTATAGCATCTTTCTTTTTAGGATTTAAGTAACAGACCCAGGATTTATAATCGTAGAAAGGAATTTTAAACCTGATCTTTCTACCGATTTCCGGGAAGGTAAGAAAAAGGTTATCCAGGCATTCTACAATCTCCCGCTGGTTATTTGATATTCGTTCAAGAAACAAATCGTATGCCTGCATATGATCAACTACCGATAAGATGGAGATCACCCATTGCCATAACGACGACAAATGAGATAACGGCAACCAGGATTCCAATTGTAAAGACCCCCAGTGACTTTCGGATGAATTTGTATTTTTTGTCGAGTGTAATACCAAGGAAATAGAGGTCCTTGACCATGGAGCTGTATAAGAAATCCTGGTCGTTGAGCATCTCATACATCCCCCATTCGTAGTCTTTCAGGCTCATATTGTGAAAATTCCCAAAATAAAGAAGGTTTCCCTGTTTGCTTCGAATTTCTTCGACAGTAAATGCACCGTGTGTTTTTTCAGGTCGAATGGCATTAACGGCAAAGAAAATGGATAAAGGTCCTGTTAGCAGAACAACAAGGATTGGGATATTGTGAATTGTTATTGACAGATCATTGGCTATAAAATTACCAATGATGATTGACATGATAATGGCGTTTACAGAAATCATGATATTGGCTTTCCGGTCGACCATCTCACTCAGTGTATAATGATTCCTGGAGGTCGTCCTGAACATCGTTTGTATTCCGCGGTCATCCCGACCCTGTACTGATTTGAGATTACGTTTGAGTCTTTTAAGCTCAACTTCATCAATTCCCAGTTCGGATTTTAATACAGCATCTTCTTTTTTCTGAATTTCGCGCCGTTCCTTGATCAGTTTACCCAATACTGATTCTTTTAGAGGACGCAGATGTCTCAGGGCAAAATCTGTATAGTAGTTGTGACTGCTGAGATAAGAAATGGCATATTGAAAAAAGTCGGTTTGATTGACTTCAACCACATGACACAATAGCAATTCTTCGTAATATTTTTTGATTCGCCTCTTACCTTTTGATTCGCCCAGCTCACTGGTCATCGCATCAAGTAAAATTTTACCCTGCAGGGATAATTCCTGGGTTCTGTCAGGCCTTGTTTCCAGCATCAGATCCAGGACTTTCAGTTTTTTGTTTTCAGGGTACTTGTTTTCGCTGAGGAAGTCTTCAGCCATTTTAATACTAAAATCAAGACGGCTATTCAAAAATTCATTTATTGTGCTGATTCGTATAAATTCATCAAGATGTTTCAATCCAAGAAATATAAACCAACCTGCAATCAAGAGAATCTCTTTTTCTTCATCATCCTGGTTTTCAGATAGGCTGATTGAATCCAGGGCATCGATTACCCTGTATTGGTATGAGACGTCATGATAAACAAGGCGATCAGAAAACTCATTTGAAATGATACCTGTGGCGTATAGTTCTGCCTTTTCGATGATTTTTGAATCCATATCCAGCCTTTAATGAAATTAAGTAGTAACAAGATATTGAATTAAGTATTAATAACGGTTTTCACTACACTCAAAACCTTATCACGACGATTTCCTGCTTCATCCATTATACCTTTAGCATCCTTTAGTTTTTCTTCGACATAAGATGCATCATGATAATCTTTGCAATTGATCATGACATTCAGATAAGCACCATAGACTGCAGTATATGCGCATAAGGCTCCTACACCGGCGTCAGACACAGATGCAGGATTTCCATTTTCAGCCATTGACTCCATTATGTCAAAAGAATCCAATGAAGTTTGCATCACAAGTAAAGGCACCTCAATAGCGTACCTGGTGGCGCCATTCATTGCATTTTTCCTTTCTGTCTTCTCTTCAGGTGTTGACTTGGGCATTCTTACAGCTTCAATGATTTTGTTGAATGCACTTGTATCTTCATCCACCAGGTCAAGCAATTTCATTTTTAAGCGTTGTCCCTGTTCAGCGATCTTTGAAAAATAATCCCAGCGATCATCCCATCCTCTTTTATGTGCAGATAAATTAGCAACCATGGTACCCAGTGAAACGCCCAGAGCACCTACATATGCAGAAATGCTACCGCCTCCAGGGGCTGGACTTTCCGAAGCCGTTTCATCAGCAAATTCAGTCAGGGTCATTTTTACAAGAGGGCTGGTATCATCATCTTCAAGCAGATACTCTATCACTTTTTTATGTGGATCAAATGGCCCCAGCTCATCCAATCCCAAAGATTTAACTGCAAGGTGAATGATCTCATTTTCAGATATTCCGATTGATCTTTCCTGTTTTTGCAGGAAATATTTGCCTGCATCCAGGAGTACTTTCTTGGGAATAAGTCCGACCAGTTCAGAACCTGTCACTCTCATGCCGCGGTTATTCGCAGATGCACGTACAGCTTCAAATGCTTCATGCAATGAGGTGGTTTTCAAGTCGGTCAGATTCATTGAAATCTGTGCAATTCCGTATTCCCTGATATACCACCCAATGGCTTTTACAGATTTCAGCGTACCGGGGATTCTTACTGCTTCACCACTGGAATCTCGTACAATTGGGCCGTTAAGAGGATTTCCTTGTCTTTTAATCCTTCCCTTTTCCCTGACATCAAATGCAATGGCATTTGCACGTCGGACGGAAGTTGTATTCAGGTTGACATTATAGGCTACCAGGAAATCACGTGCGCCGATGACTGTAGCACCTGCATGGGCATTGAATTCGTCCGGACCATAATCAGGTTTCCAGTTTGGATCCTTCAGCTTCCTGGCTAGGCCTTCGTATTCACCGGACCGGATTGTCGCAAGATTTTGACGTTCAGGACTTTTTGCAGCACTTTCGTAGAGGTAAACGGGAATCAAAAGTTCATTGCCTACGCGTTCAGCCAGCTTCTCTGCATATTCAACAGTCTCTTCCATTGAAATGCCGGAAATCGGAATTAAAGGACAAACATCTGTGGCACCCATCCGAGGATGTTCTCCTGTATGGTTTGCCATATTGATATTCTGAGAAGCTTTTTTGATTGCACGAAAGGCTGCTTCGATCACATCATCCGGGTGACCGACAAATGTAACTACTGTTCTGTTTGTTGCTTTTCCAGGATCTACATCCAGCAGACGGACGCCTTCAGTCATTTGGATCTCGTCAGTTATGGACTTAATTATATCTAGATTAACACCTTCGCTAAAATTGGGAACACATTCGATTAATTTCCTGGCCGACATTTCTGGTTTGATTTTAACGCAAAAGTATATGTATTTTTATCCGACAAGTAATTTAATCTGGCTTTTATTCAGTCATATATCAAAACCATTTTCTTCTGCATAATTTGTGGAGCAGGTTCACTATCTGCCCAGGAGGTAAGCATTTCATCGGATCTAAATGTCCGGGGATATTTTTCCTATGATATTATCGGCCAGGTTGATGACAGAATCATGGTTTACAGGGATCGTGGATTTAACAAGGAGATTGATGCTTTTAACCAGGACCTGGAACACACAAATTTTGAAGAATTGGTTTTTGAGAAGAAAAAAGTTGATGTCTTCAATGTTCTGGGTATGGACTCGGTTTTCCAGGTCATGTATGGTTTTTTCGAGAAAGATTCCATGCATTTTATGGTTAAGCGCTATGATAAATTTATCCAACTCAGGGATAGCAGCACCTTCATTAAAATTCATAAGAGAGATATAAGAAAAAGAATCGGGAGTGTTGAATCTGAAGATAAAAGCAAAGTCCTGCTATATACTTTTGATATCCAGAACCGCTTTGTATATGTTCTTTATGACAATCGCAGAAAGAAAGTAATCAGGTCCCAAAAGGTATATGTTGAAAATGCTGATCTGCGAAATGATATCCTCGAGATTCAGATTATGGACTCCGGCAAATTCCTGCTTGTGTTAAATGAGGATCAGAAATTCGAGGATTCCGATGTTCTCAGGCTCCTGTTATTTGATATCTCTTTTGACGGATACAAAAGTGTCCGGATGAACTTCAGTTCTTTTTACCGTAAAAGCTATTTTCTTGATTTTGACAATCTGAATGGCAAGATTATAATCTGTGGAACCTATTCCGAAAAAAGGGGAAAGGAAACCAAAGGGTTTTATTATATAAACAGGAGTATTGATGATCTGACCGGTAACGAAAGGGTATATTTTATAGACTTTGACCTGGAACTTCAAAACGAAATCATGCATGGCAAGAAAAAGAAAAGCCGCATTTTTGATGACCTTGAAATAAAGGATATTATCAACAGGAATGATGGTGGATTTTTGATCGTTTCAGAAATAGCAAGGGAGTTTTCTAGACGAAACCCTTACAACAACTCCTATTCAAGAAGCACATATAACGGGTATTCAAGACGCGGCTGGATTGACTATTATAATGACGACATTCTAATCTCGAATATCAATAGCGAAAATGTTCTGGAATGGACTGAAGTTTTATATAAAAAGCAGTTTTCACAGGATGATGAAGCTGTATTTTCATCATTTTATCTCATGAAAACACCATCGAGGATGCGCTTCATTTATAATGATGAAATCAAGAGCAGTAACACAGTGAGTGAATACATAATGGATCCTATAGGAAATATCGCCAGGAATAGCTTATTGACTACAGAATACCAGAATATGAAGCTGAGATTCCAGGATGCTGTTCAACTTAGCTCGAACTCTATTTTAGTGCCAAGTGAAAAAAACTACAACCTTAACCTGGTGAGAATTACATATTAAATTCTTCAACAGATTGAACTTTTAATTTCTAAAACTGTCTTTACTGATAAACCTATAGCCATGAAATTTGCTTTATTCATCATTTCAATGACATTTATGTACCAG
>JAHHJO010000132.1:0-5785 GCA_018680275.1 Bacteroidia bacterium | reverse complement strand
GCAGAATTAAACAAAGTTTCATGCAAGGAGTCAATCTGGTTCACAAGTAATTCAATTCGGTGTCTTGGTCCTGTATTCAAGATGTTTTGAATGATATTCAAATGATGACCGGCTTCCCGGAGCCTGGATTTTGCAGTCTGTTCAATCTGTTGATACATCATAAGAATTTCAGATTCGAAACTCATATTCTGTTCCAGGATATAATCGGCCACTGCAGTCGGCGTTTTGAGCACCATGCAGGATACGATATCTGTCACTGTCATATCTATATCATGACCGATACCGGTAAATACGGGGATTGGACACCGGGCAATTTCAACTGCAATATTGTAATTATCAAAAGATGATAGATCGAGTTTGCTACCACCACCACGTATAATTGCAATGATATCATAATCATCGGGATCGATATCACGAATTGCAGCTACAACTTCCCGTTCGGTTTTTTGTCCCTGCATTGCTGCCGGAAATAATGTAGTAATGAAGGCATAGCCTGCTGAATTTGATTCAAGGTGATTTTTAAAGTCCTGGTAGCCGGCAGCTGATGCAGAAGAAATAACGGCTATTCTCCTAATGACGGTCGGAATATCAAGCAATCCGTTTAGTTCCAGGAGATTTTTATCCTTGAGTTTATTAAGTATTTTCTGGCGGTTCAATTCGAATTGACCAAGCGTAAAACTGGCATCTACGTCCAGTATATTCAGACTCAAGCCATATCTTTCATTGAATTCAAGCTGGGTTTTAATCTTCACCTTAACCCCTTCAACGAGTATGGAGCTGTACAGGTCGCCAAGTTTCTTTTTGATAAAACTATTTTGCCGATACCAGATCGTTCCTGCGCTCTTGGCAATAATCTGATCAGAGTGTTCGTCCTTTTCAATGAGTTCCAGGTACATATTTCCCCTGGAATCCGAGACCTGGTTAATCTCACATTCCACCCAAAAGGGTTCGTCAAAGTTTAGGGCAAGAACCCTTTTTATATATTGGTTGACTTCAAAAAGAGAATAAGCTTCCAATGTTCAATCTTTGGATCAAAAATAGGAAGCTTATTTTACATTAGCCTTCAGAGATTTTCAGGGCATTGATATCGAGTGAAATTTTCAACTTCCCACATTGCTCTCTAGGAGCAGTTCTGTCCGGTTCAAATTTGTATCCCTGGGCTGCTTTCGCTGTCTTTCGAAGAATATTCTGATCAGTGATTGTGGACTCTCTTTCCAGAAGTTCGACATAAGTAACAAGTCCGGCCCTGTTGATACAAACCTTTACTACAACTGTACCGCTCATTGTCATTGGGATCTGCCCCACATTCCTGTAAATTACCCTTCTTCCAAAAACACCATCTCCTGAATCATCATATTCTCCCAATCCGGAACCGCCTGTTCCGACACCACTATCGCCATCATTCCCGGTTTTATCGGCTCCCTGTCCTTTACCTTCTTTACCTTCACCCGTGCCTTCGTCAGTGCCTTCACTTCTGGAAGGGTCGCCTTCAGGATTATCAGATTTCTTACCACCACCTGTTTTAAATATGTCTTTGAGGCGGTCGATCTTATCCTTGATAGATTCTTTTGTGGTTTCTTCAGGTGCTGGTTCCGGTTCAGGTTCAGGAATGACCTCAGGTTCCGGTTCCGGTTCTGGAACTGGTTCCGGTTCTGGATCTTCAACATCGAGTACTTCCTCAACAGCTTCAACTTCAGAATCTTCCATTGTTTCTTCAGCAATGACCGGATCGGTAGGCTGGGGAGGAGTCGGTGTCGGAGTGGGTTGTTTTACCTCAGGTGGTTTTGTTTCTATAGGTTCTGACTTCTTTGTTTCGAGTTCGCTGACAGGATCTGCCTTTTTGCGTGCTTCACCGGATGTAGACTGTGCTTTATTGCTGTTAGCACTTGGTTTAAATTCAATTTCTTCAAAATTGATGGCCACAGCATACTGGTTTTCAATCGCTTTTTCATAATCACATTTGGCAAACAAGGCGATTATGATCAGTGCGATATGAAAGAAAAGAGATATTCTTGCTCCTTTTCGTTTGTGCTGTCTTTCTAAGGCGATCTCGTTACTCATAATTATTTGCTTTATTAAAAGACTGATCTGTAAGCAATTAAACAGTTAAGATCAGCTTAAAATTTCATCCTGGTACTTTAAATTTTCCTAAAAGTAATGCTTCTTGAATGTAATTCAGGACAATTGCCATGCCATCATTGTCAATTTTTATAAAAAGTCACCGTAGTCACATTCATTTTCGATTTCAGTGATAATTTTAAGGCATCTTTGATTTTAGTACCAAATGATTCAAGATATGAAACCAGGCTTTCAATCAAATTATTATAGATTTCTTCGTAGAAGATTTTTCCTTTTTGTGATTCTATTTAGTGTCATTCAAATTCATGGGCAAGATTATTCCGGTTATGAATGCCCGGTCAACGTCAATGGAAAGAAGTTGTTAAATCCTTTTACCGGCGGATTCAGTGCTCCTCAATTTTCTACCCTGGATGCCGACCAGGATGGTAATGAGGATCTGTTTGTATATGACAGGGTAGGAAATGTGCCAATGTTATTCCTGGGTAATGGGGATGGTGGTTCAGATGGATATGTCTTCAGTCGTCAACTCGAGGACAGCTGGCCGGTGATGTGCTGCTGGACATTGATCCGTGATTTTAACAGGGATGGTATCGGGGATATTTTTACTGTGCCGCTTTCGGGTGGTATTTCAGGCGCGGAGTTACACCAGGGATACCTGGATCAGGGAGTTTTGAAATTCAAAAGAAGAAGAATGGGTGGTGAGCCTGGAGATGAAGAAATTATCTGGTTTAATCTTGGATTCAATACAATAAATGTGACGATTCCGTTTAACGACAAACCTGAAATAAAGGATGTTGATGGAGATGGTGACCTGGATATACTCACTTTTGACCTTGGGGGTAGTTTTGTGAATTATTATAAAAACCTGCAGGAGGAGAATGGATTACCCAAAGATACAATGGTCTTCGAGCTTAATGATTTGTGCTTTGGGAAATTTAAGGAAAGCGGTTTTGCAGAAACGATCTTTTTGAGTGATGACCCGAATGCGTGTGCGACTGAATTCCACGATCCTTCGGATGATATCAAATCAGGGGGGGTACATTCAGGATCTACAATCCTGGCATATGACAACGATAATGATAATGATGTGGATCTTCTGATTGGAGATCTGACCAATAGAGGATTGGTGTATCTTGAAAATGGAGGTTCTGCTCAAAAGGCATTCATGACTTCTGTAGACACATTATTTCCATTTTATGATACACATGTAGATATGTCTATTTTTCTTTCTGCCTTTGAAGTAGATGTCGATCAGGATGGATTGAATGATCTGCTTGTCTCTCCAAATGAGATATCATCTATAACCAATATAAATAATATCTGGTATTACCGAAATACAGGTAATTCAAACGAAAGGTTCAGTTTACAACAGGAGGATTTCCTGACAGAGGAAACCCTGGATTTCGGTAGTTTTTCCAAGCCGGTTTTTACAGATTATAACGCAGATGGCTTGATGGATATCCTCGTTGGAACAGATGGTGATTTCGGTACAAGCGGACCTGCTGTCCTGGCCATGTATTTACTTGAAAACAGGGGCACAGCAGAAAATCCCGAGTTTTTTCTCGTAGATGATGATTATCTTGATTTCAGTCAGTTCAGTTCTACTTCGAGAAACCCGGCACCTGCATTTGGAGACCTGGACGGTGATCTTGATACCGATCTTGTCATTGGAGATGCTGCAGGATTCCTTTATTATTTTGAAAATGTCGCTGGTCCTGACGCACCTTATGAATTCAAAGCGCCGGTCTACAAATTCATGAATATAGATGCAGGGCAAACCGTCAGTCCGGCAATTGCTGATCTTAACGGAGATGGCCTGGGTGATCTGATCATTGGAGAGCGTAATTCAAACTTATTCAATGATACCCTGGGTAATGTCAATTATTTTGAAAACCAGGGAAGTGTGGGTAATCCATTCTTTGAAAGCGATGTGACAATAGCACCCAATACACCGATCCTTGGTGTGATGGATACAAGGCTCACTACATCAAGTGCTGAAAAAGGACTTGCTGCACCCGCTGTGACCATGATAGACGATGAGATTCATATTTTCCTGGGATCCGACAAAGGCCATATCAAGCAATATTCCAATGTAGAAGGCAACCTCTATGGACAATTTGATATCGAATCCGAAGCACTGGCTGGAATTGCTGAAGGAAGATCCACATCAATTGATTTTTATGACATTGATAACGATACTTACCTGGAGATGATCGTAGGTAATAAAAGGGGAGGCTTCAGCTTTTTCAATACAGACCTTAAGAGTTCAAGGACTTCAGTAAGTGAAATCACTCAACAGAATGTCAGCCTGTTTCCGAATCCGGCAAGAGATAAAATTTTCCTGGGGGAGCAAAAGCAATTTTCTGCATACAGGATTTATGACCTCACGGGTCGCTTGATAGAATATTCGAGGAATAGAGGATATAGTATTGATTTGAAAGACCTGGAAGAAGGAATCTATTTCATCCAATTGGAAATTGATGGCGTGTTCAAAACCGAAAAGATCATGAAATATTAATTTCTTGATCCGAAGATCAGACTGCCAATTCTGACCATTGTGGTTCCGCATTCTACGGCCAGCTTATAGTCCCCGGACATACCCATGGACAATGTATTGAAACATTCTTCATTAAAATGACTCGATTTTAATTCATCAAAATAAGTCTTCAGCCTCTGAAATTCATCTATGGTCACATTTTGGTCATTTGTAAATGTTCCCATACCCATCAGGCCTGTAATCCTAATGTTTTTCAATGCCTTGAATTGCTGAATCTGAGTCAGCAGATCATCAAATGAAAGTCCGAATTTACTTTCTTCACTGGCAATTTTTATTTGAAGAAGTATGTCTATATTTCTTTCATTCCTCTCTGCCTGGCCGTCAATGGTCTGCGCCAATTTCAGAGAATCTACAGAATGGATAAGATGGATGAAAGGTGCAATATATTTAACCTTGTTCTTCTGGAGATGCCCGATCATATGCCATTTAATATCCTGCGGGAGCAGGTCTTTTTTTTCCGTCAGTTCATTGACCCTGTTTTCGCCAAAATGCCTTTGTCCCTGACTATATACTTTCTGGATCTCTTCGGGGCTCTTCGTTTTTGAAACAGCAACAAGATCAACGTTATGCTGGTCGAGGTAGTTAATGATCTCCTTATACATGCTAACCATATTTATCTATGAGTAGAAGGGAAATAAAGGGTAAATAGTTCAGCTTTTTACTCAAAAAGCCCATAAAGGTTTGCATTGATATCCTGGACGATCTTACCGAAGTCTTCAGCACTTGAAATGAAGTCTATGTCATCTACATTTATGATGAGCAAACAGCCGATATCATAACTTTCAATCCAATTATTATACTTTTCATTAAGACGTTTCAGATAGTCCAGGCTTATACTCCCTTCGTATTCCCTTCCTCTCATTTGAATATGGTCCACAAGTGTTGGAATACTGGCTTTGAGATAGATTAGGAGGTCCGGAGGTTGTATTTGTGAAGTCATGATGTCAAAAAGGGTCCTGTAGTTATCAAAATCTCGTTTGGACATCAATCCCATTTCATGGAGGTTCGGTGCAAAAATCCTAGCATCTTCGTATATGGTTCTGTCCTGGATGACTGTTTTGTCACCTTCCCTGATTTCAATCAATTGCCTGTACCTGCTGTTCAGGAAATATATCTGTAAATTAAAAGACCACCTTTGCATATCGACAT
>JAHHJO010000130.1:0-2544 GCA_018680275.1 Bacteroidia bacterium | reverse complement strand
AGACATGTGATGGTATTGATAATAACTGTTCCGGGGAAATTGATGAAAATTTGACAATCTACAGGTACTATCTTGATGAAGACAATGATGGATTTGGTAATTCGTCCTTCCCGCTTGATACATGCCTTGAAATACCTCCTGCAGGTTTTATTGATAATGATTCTGATTGTAACGATTCAATGTCATCTATAAATCCGGTTTCTCAGGAAGTCTGTGACGGGATAGACAACAATTGTTCAGGACTGATTGATGATGGTCTTCCATTAAACAGTTATTATTTTGATGCTGACAATGATGGATTCGGCAATATTAATATCAAAATTGATACTTGCATTTCTGTTCCTCCTGCTGGTTACGTCTCTGACAATTCAGATTGCAATGATAACGTCAATGAAATCAACCCGCAGGTCAATGAAATTTGTGATGCCATTGATAACGATTGCGACGGAATCCTCAATAATGGTCTGACCAGGTATACCTACTATTTCGATTTTGATAATGACGGGTTTGGTGATGTGAATATGGTATTGGATACATGCATATCCTTACCACCAGCGGGCTTCGTTACAGATTCTACCGATTGCAATGACAATGAAGCTTCAATATATCCTGGCGCCGAAGAAATTTCAGACAATGATATAGATGAAGACTGCAATGGAATTGACCTATACAGGATCACAAAAGTCTTTCCAAATCCAACAAATGAATATATAAGAGTACATTTCGATTATAGTGCACCTGTGAATGTAAGGATTTATGATACTGGCGGAAAACTGGTAAAGACGCAATTAATCGGACCTTTAGAGAATTACTTCCTGGTTTATCTTAATGAACTAAATCCAGGCTTATATATATTTCATTTAAGTGATGAAGACAATAATGAACTACACAGTCAAACTATACTAAAGTATTAACAGGCAGATGTGATTGAAATGTTGTTATTTTGACATTCATTTCTGAAAGTATTTTGGATAGAAAGCGCATAAAATTTATTGTCAATCCTTTTTCTGTCTGGTCAGGAAATGAAGGTTTACATAAACTGATTAAAGAGCATCTTGATCATGACAAATATGATTATGAGTACCAGGAGACTGAATATAAAGGCCATGCAATCGAGTTATCTGCTTTAGCAGTTAAGGATGATTTTGATATAATCGTCGCTTGTGGTGGAGACGGTACAGTAAATGAAGTCGCTCAATCTCTTGTTAATACGGATAAGGTGTTGGGAATTATCCCGGCTGGATCAGGAAATGGATTTGCCATGTATATCGGCTTGGGCCGGAACTCCAAAAAGGCCATACAAATTCTTAATGAAGCGGAACCTCGTCGAATAGATTCCTGTAAAGTCAATGAAAAATTCTTTTTAAATCTTGCTGGTGTCGGTTTCGATGCATTAATAGCCTATAAAGCGGACAGCGGAAAGAAAAGAGGCCTTCAGATGTATCTCGGCATGATATCCAAGGAAATGATCAAGTTCAAAGCTGAACATTTTAAAGTTGAGATCGATGACGGAACCATTGAAGGAAAGTTTACAACGATTGCTGTGGCAAATGCTGCAATGTATGGCTACAACTTTACAGTAGCACCCAGCGCTGATCTTTCAGATGGGTTAATGGATGTCGTCTTTGTCCATAAAGCACCTCTTTTAAGGACGCTTTCTGCCAGTTGGAGGATGCTTAATAATTCACTGAATAAAAGCAAACTCGTATCAGTAAAAAGGTCAAAAAAAGTTGTCATAAGTACTGAGAACCCATATTACCTGCACCTTGACGGGGAAAGCTTTTCTTTTGAAAGACCTTTAAGATTCGAAATTATACCAGACTCAATAAATGTATTGTTCCCGGCCAAGCAACCAGCTGAAGACCTGAAATAATATTTATTTATTTCTGATTAGTTGAGCATCTTGCATAAAACCATACTATTCCGATTGCTAATTTATAATGCATTATGAACTAAGGAATAATAGCCTTTTGTTTGCATTTGATTTATATTCGCTTCATAAAATTTCAAGTGGACATGAATAAGTTAATTCCCATATTTATAGCTGTCGTTTTCTTTTTCTTCTCTTGCAGTCAGGAAGATAAACCAGTATCAACCAATTCATCTGAAGTACAGCTTCTTCAGTCATTGAGTTCTTCAGAGACAGGTCTCAATTTCAATAACCGAATCATCGAAACCGAAACGACGAACGCCATTACTTTTGACGGTATGTTACAAGGTGCTGGCGTTGCCGTCCTGGATGTAAATAAGGATGGACTACAGGACATCTATTTTGCTTCAAATATGGAAGGTGATAAACTGTATCTAAATAAAGGGGATTTTAGCTTTGAAGATATAACAAGCAAGGCAGGAATCTCTCCAGCCAACTGGACAACCGGTGTTGCGGTCGTTGATATTAATAATGATGGATATGACGACATATATGTATGCAAGTTCCTTTATGATGAAGCACAAAAAAGACAAAATGTATTTTATATCAATAATGGAGATGGTACGTTTACTAACCAGGCATCACAGATGGGACTGGCTGACATCGGTTATTCC
>JAHHJO010000001.1:0-10410 GCA_018680275.1 Bacteroidia bacterium | reverse complement strand
ATCCATTCAAGCTTGAAGGTGATTGTTTTACAAAAGTAGACAACCAGCTCAATGCCTTACTTAAACTGGGTAGGAAAGTAGCCAAAGAAAATAATTCACATATTCTTTTAACTGGCATTTTACCAACCCTCAAATACCGACACCTCAAGTTTGATTACATGACGCCAATCAAACGGTATCAGACAATAAGTGATATTCTTTTAAAATATAGGAAAAGAGATTTTGAGATATATCTCCAGGGTGTTGATGATGTCATTATGTCCCTTGGAAGTGTTTTGTTTGAAGCATGTAATACAAGTTTTCAATTGCACCTTCAAATCCATCCTGATCATTTTGTGGATCAGTACAACTGGTCACAAATGATATCCGGACCAGTCTTGGCGGCGGGAGTCAATTCGCCTTTACTTTTTGGGAAGGAACTATGGGCTGAAACAAGAATCGCACTTTTCAAACAAAGTCTTGATACGCGTACATCAAAGAACCAGATGCGTTCAAAATTGCCACGTGTATTTTTTGGACAAAACTGGATCAAAGGAAACGCAGCCTCTATCTGGAAAGAACAAATTATGCGCTTTCCTCTGCTGTTAACTTCTGACAATTTCTCACGATCAACAGAACAATTAAAACAAGGAATTAACCCGGACCTCAGGTCTGCCATTTTACATAACGGTACATCCTATACCTGGAATCGTTTATGCTATGGAAATTTTGGAGCAACACCACATATGCGTATCGAATGCAGGTACTTGCCTTCCGGACCTAGTATTCTGGATGAAATGGCCAATTTCATGTTCTGGATCGGGTTGATGAAAGCCCAGCCAGAAAATTGGGCCGCCCAAACAGATTCCCTGGATTTCAATGCGACTAAAGATAATTTCATAAAAGCTGCCAGATACGGATTGGATGTAAGTATGAACTGGTATGGAAAGGAAGTACCCGTCAGGGAACTCATACAAGACACCTTATTGCCATTGTCTATTTCTGGCCTGGAGAAAATGAAAGTTGATTCCGCAGACATTAAAAAATACATGGGAGTTATAGAAGGGCGCACAAAATGTGGTTGCACCGGTTCTCACTGGATGGTTCATAATTACAGAATAGCAAAGACTCGTATGAACAGCAATGCAGCTCTCAAGGTACTTACAGAATTAATGGTAGAGTATCAATATGAAAATGTACCGGTTCATGAGTGGGAAAGACTTCCTGAAAGTTTTTATTTCATCCCTTCAGATATCAATTCACAATTAGTTGAAGATTTGATGACGACGGATGTATTCACACTGAGGGAACATAACAGCATCGCCATAGCCAAAAGCATATTATCATGGAAATCATTTCATCACATCCCTGTAGAAGATGCCAATGGAGAACTCATTGGCCTGCTGACCGATGGACTGATTGAGCGACATACAGAGCAAGCTGGATTTGAAAGAACCATTGTAAAGGATATTATGATCAAGGATTTCTACACAATTTCATCCAGGGAATCTGTAGGTGAAGCCAGGAACTTGATGAATGATAAAAATCTGAAAGGTTTACCGGTTGTTTTTGATAATAAGATTGTTGGTATTATTACCAGGAATGATATCAAAACGTCCTTGGATTAAAGCAGAGTTCATACCGCACCTAAGGTCTCTCAACTTATATATTGATTTCACTATTCATTCTTATCTTTATCAAGCCATTACAAAAATTATGAATAAGAGTTTAGTCCTTGTTGTTATATTCTTTGGAATCCTGGCAAGTGTGTTTTCATGCAAACAGGATTCACAAGAATCAAAAACCACGGAAAAAAAGCAAGAAGCATATCTGAAAATTGCCTACAATGTTCTTGTCGATGAAGAAAATGACGATTATGAATTCTTCGTCATGGACTTTAACGGAGACAATAAAAAGAACATATGTAACTCTCCTGGTGTTGACTGGGTTTATCACAGTTATGATGATAAACTTTTTTTCCTTTCCGACAGAGATGGATCATACCGTGAATATTACTTGTATCAGACAGATGTCAACGGTAGTGATGTTCAAAGAATTACAGATTTCAGATTGAAGGACAGTTGGATGGACAGCAGGAACGATGGTTCAGAACTTATTGTGACACCTCACCCGGATGTAGATTCATCTTTCTATATTATAAATTTAAAAGGGGAAGTACTATCGAAGATTTATACAGGTCTGCCATATTTTAATGATCCCTGTTTTTCTCCTGATGGGAATAAGATTGTTTTCAGAGGATCCAATAAACCCTTTAAGAAAGATATAGGCTTTATAGATGAATTATATATCATGAATTCTGACGGCAGTGGTCTGAGGCAATTGACACAATATCCTGAAAACGATAATAGCGCGAAATGGCATAACTACCATGCCGGACCTCCATGTTGGAATGAAACCACGGATGTCATCAGTTATATATCCAAGCGCAATGGAAGCTATAGCATCTTTACGACTGATGCATCAGGACAAAACACGCAGCAAATAACCCCGGATGGATTCAACCAGGGATGGCATGACTGGTCCACGGATGGTAAGTTTGTCGTTTTTAATGGTTCTTCAACTAAGGATAATCCAAATTATGATATATTCCTTTTGGACATTGGAAAAAGACAGATAAACAGGTTAAGTTTTGATTCAATATATGAACAAGCACCAGTATTTGTAAATTATTATCAAAATACAACATATGAATAATCCCGTAAGATGGTTTGAGATCCCTGTTCTTGACATGAACAGAGCTATCGCTTTTTACAACAAAGTATTTGGATATAATCTTGTCATCCAGGATCTTGGTGAATTACAAATGGCATTATTTCCTTCAGACCTGGAACAAATTGGTTGTGCCGGTGCCCTCGTATATAATGCAAAATTTTACAAACCAAGCAGGATACATGGTCCACTTTTATATTTTGAAACCGAAGACATTTCAGCATCTTTAAGAAGTGCAGAAGAATTGAAAGGTAAAATTATAATAGAAGAAAGACAGATCAGCCCAGAACATGGAAGTATGGGTGTCATGGAGGATTCTGAAGGAAACAGGATTGCACTACACGCTGCACCTGTAAAAGGAGGTTAAGCTTTCATTTGACTTAAAAAGTGAAAACATGAAATATACCAATGAAATCATCATCAACCTACCGGTAAAGAAGGTAATCGCATACTTTGATAATCCCGACAATATGAAACATTGGCAAAAAGGCCTGATCAGTTTCGAACATCAAAGCGGGGAACCAGGACAACCGGGCGCACGCTCATTGTTAAAGTATAAGTCCGGAAAAAAAGAAGTAGAGATGGTTGAAACAATAAAAGTCCGAAACCTGCCGGAAGAATTTTCAGGAAGCTATACGATGAAAGGCGTTGTCAATAATATTCATAATTCATTTGAAAGTATAGATGACCGCACAACGAAATGGGTTTCAAGTTCCGAATTTCATTTTGACGGAATCTTTATGAAAATAATATCATTCCTGCTCCCGGGCTCATTTAAGAAACAATCCTGCAAATTTATGGTAGCATTCAAGGACTTTGCCGAACAATCTGAACAAAACGAGCTTTAATATTATTTGGTTGTGACATGAATGAACAAGACTTATCTTCTTTTCTTGATATTGCAAAGGATCTTTTTGAGGAAGAAAAGAATCAGCCGGTATTATCACCTATCGGATTAGACCAACTGCACAGCAAGTTGGATCTGAAACTAAGCCATGAAGGACTTGAACATGAAAGGTTCAAGGATGTACTAAAATCTCTTATCCTGAATACCCCACGGACATCGACGAATAGATTTTTCAACCAGTTGTTTGGGGGAAGAAACAGCAAGGCTACGCTTGGAGAACTTTTGTCTGTCCTTTTGAACAGCAGTATGTACACCTATAAGATAGGTGGTCCGATGATCGCCATTGAGAGAGAAATCATTCAGAACATTTGCAGGATGGCTGGTTATGATGAATCCTCTTATGGTACTATTGCATCAGGTGGCTCCATGACCAATTATATGGCTCTGATCATGGCAAGAGATCACTTTGATCCTAATATCACCACTCAGGGAATCAAAAAGAACCTTGTTATGTACAGTTCTGTTGAATCACATTATTCCATTAAGAAAAATGCAGCATTTTCCGGTATTGGCGCCTCGAATGTCAGGTATATCGAAACCAATGACAAAGGAGAGATGTTGTGCGAAGAACTTGAAGCTCAGATAAAGAAAGACATTGAGGATGATCTTCATCCATTTTTTATAAATGCGACAATTGGAACCACTGTTCTGGGCGCTGTCGATCCCCTTGCTGAAATTTCCGAAATAGCAAAAAGATATAATTTATGGCTTCATGCAGATGCCGCTTTCTATGGATCTTTTTTATTCAGTAAAAAATATAGAGGAGTATTAAAGGATTTGGAAAAGACAGATTCTTTCAGCATGAATGCCCATAAAATGCTTTCTACACCGATTACTTGTTCCTTTATTTTTACAAGACATAAGGAATGTCTGTATCATTCATTTGACAGCAGTGCAGATTATTTATACCAGGGGGATGAAGACGACTGGAATCCGGGAAAAATATCTTTTCAATGTGGACGACGTAATGATGCACTTAAATTATGGACATTATGGAAAGCGATCGGTACTGAAGGTATTGAAAGAATGGTGAATAATGAGTGTGAACTTGCACGGATTGCCCGAAACTACATCAGGAACAATGAAAACTATACATTGTACAGCGGTGATAAATCCTTGACCATATGTTTCAACTACAGGAATATTCCAGCAGACCAGTTATGCCAGGGCTTACATAAGACAGGAGAATTAATGGTTGGATATGGTCATTTCAGGGATCAGCAATTTGTTCGAATGGTTGCTGTCAATTCCGGACTTCAAAAAAATGACATGCTGGAGTTTTTCAGAAGGCTGGAATCCTTTGCCGACAATAATTATTTCTAAAGCGACAATATCTCCTTTGTGATTTCATCAAGGACTCTGAAAGCTGTTTCTGCCATCCTGTTTCCTTTATTATCAAGCAATGGATTGATCTCTACAAATTCGATACATGATACTTTGCCAGAATCAATGATACCTTTTATAATATCTCTGGCTTCTTCTTCATCAAAACCCTTAGGGGCCGGCGTTCCCGTACCATAGGATATAAGATCACAATCCAGGCTATCCACGTCAAAGGAGATATAGATGTGATCACAATCTTTCAACTTATCAATTGCTTCTTTAACACAAACATCCAGACCGCGATGACGAACTTCTGCAACCATATAATTCTTTATGTCATACTTCCTCATCTGGTGTTTTTCAGGTTCTTCTGTATCACGTACTCCAAACATTACAATATCTCTACCATCTACTTTTGCTGCATCAACACCAATGTTTTGCATTTTTTCCCAGTAAGACCGCGTTCCATCTGTGACATTATTTACCCTGCATTCCAGGTTGTCATCATGAATAGCACATCCCAAAGGCATGCCATGTATGTTTCCTGAAGGTGAAGTATAGGGAGAATGCAGATCTGCATGGGCATCTATCCAGACAACACCCAATCGCTTTTCAGGGTAGGCAGATTTTACCCCACTTATTGTCCCCAAAGCCGAGGAATGATCACCTGATAAAACAATAGGAAAGTAATCTTCAAGTATCGTTCGTTCTACAACTAATCTCACACGCTGGCATTGTTCATAAACATGTCCGATTCTTTTTGCAAATGACTCTTTTACCTTATTGTAAATTGATTCATTATGTGTATCGACATCAACGTATTCATAATCATTGAAATAATCATGCTGGCTATTTATTGCTGCAACTTCCAGTGCGTCAACTCCAAGATCTGCACCCCTAGTCCCAGCACCAATATCAGATCTGTTTTTTATTATCTTAATTCTTTTCATTCCCAATGCTATTTCAGAGTACAATAATAACGACAAGGAAGAACTAACTGAAATAAAAAAGTATACGAATTTGAGAATTTGCTAACAGAAAATTACTAGCATACAATATAATTACCGGAGTCCTGGGCTGCCAGGATTACTTACCAACTATGAGTTTGTGAAACTCTGTGTTTTCTCCTGATTGGATTCTGACAAAATAAAAACCGAGAGACAAGTGTACATTGTGAGGTATAATAGAAACTGAACTCATTGTATTTTCAAGAATCGTTCTTTGACTAATGACCTGGCCATGTGTATCAAATACAGATATCCTGACTGGGAAATCTTTAATTCCAGCGGTCTGTATCCGATTTCCTTCATAGCCAGGATTGGGATAAATCCTGTACTTCGCCTTTGCGGATACAGCTTTCTTTCTTTTAACCGCATCCTCTTTTATGCTTTTTAATCTGTTGGTCCCAGCAATGAAATCAGGACGATTTGACCCATCATGATGGTCATGATATTTGAGACTGTTATCATCTGCTGAAACAAAAACAGATGAACTAAAAAAATCATTTTTACTGCCAGAACTTTCCAATAATTGTAAACTGGTCTGCGCAAAAACAGGACCATCAAAATTAATTAGCCCAATAAAAAATAATACAAAGCTAAACCTAAGTAAAAGCTTCATACCACGAGTATAAACGAGTTGACTTATAACCATAACAAAATATTCTAATACAAATAAAAGAAATATTTTATCATATTAAAAATATTTGTAATATGTTTTTAGCTGATTAACATGCATTAATCTAATTTGGAGGTGCAATTTCTTTTGGAAACTTTAATTGAAAAGTTGTGCCTTCGCCAGGAATACTGAACAAATCAATCTCTCCTTTTACCTGGGCTAAACTTCTTGCAGCAATGGTAAGACCCAGTCCGGTTCCTTCATATTCCTGGTGATTGTGTAATCGGGTAAACATACTAAATATATGATCGTGATACTTACTATCAATACCGATCCCGTTGTCCATCACCTCAATAATATGATAATTCACATCATCTTTATATTCAATTAATACTGTAGGACAGTCACTCTGGTTATATTTTAGTCCATTATGTATTAAGTTCTTAAGCACTATAAACAATAATGGCGCAGAGGTGTATAATTCCGGGAGCTCTTTGTATTCAATTTTTCCGTTTCTATCAGAAATAAAAGTGCTTAGAGATTCTTTGACTTCCTCTATAATATCCTTAAGAAAAACATATGTCAAAAGTTCTCCCTGGGTATCTTTCATTTTAATAAATTCACGCAAGTCCAATATCAATTGCTGAAGCTGGAGCGCATTGGATTTTATATAACTGAAATATTCTTCATTTTTCTCATTCTGGTATTTGAAATCTATCAGATCCAGAAATGCAATAATATTGGTCAAAGGTTCTTTCAGGTCATGTGAAGCCATGTGTGTAAATCCCTCCAATTCTTCATTATTCAATTTCAATTGAACATTGGCCTTTTTTAAGGAAGATGTTTTAACAGCTACCTCTTTCTCAAGTCTTTCAGTAAATCTGTGTTTTTCCCTGGACCTCCTGTACATATGATATGCTATAACAATACTCAGTAGCCATAGTGAAAGTAAGATTGTAATATTATTTTTCAGGTTTTTGATCTTTACCTTCTGCTCAAGTTGCCTGCTATATAACTCCTTATTATTTAATTCTTTGCGGGCAAGTTCAGCAGTATATTCAATAGCTTCAATTTGCCTTGAAGTAAAGTCTGAATCAATAGAGTCGCTAAGCACATTGGCTTTCTTGTAATAGGCCAACGCCTGCTCATAATTTCTTTTATTTTCAAAAGCTTCAAATAGCTTCTGATAAGCTTCCAGCCTGTAGCTTAGAAAAACATCAGACCCAGAATCGAAATATTGTAAGACTTTAATGGCTTCATCAATTTTCCCCTTATCCAATAACAAACTACTTTCTGTCAATAAGAAAGATCCCTTAAAGAGATTATATTCTGGTTTGTCCTTATAGGTGTAAACTTTAATCAATAATTCTTCAGCTTCTTCATAATTACCCAGATCAAGTTTAATATTTATCATATCCATATAGCATTCAAGCACGGTAAAATAATCACCTGCTTCTTCTGATAGTTGGAGTGCTTGATCAATCCAGCCAACTTCATCTTCAATTCCGGATGTATGGTAGTGAATTAAAGCTTTTGTCAATAAAGCAATAGCTTGGATACTCTTATCATCAGCATTATTATATATGGAATCAATTTTCTTAAGGTATGCGAGACCAATATCTTTTTCTCCTCTTCCTATATGAAACAATGAAATATTGGAAAAAAGAATGACCATCTGGGGATCATCTGCAGGACAGTAACTTAAGGACTCACTGTAATATTTAAAGGCTTCTTCGTATTGACCGATATTCTCAAGGTCTACGGCATGATCACTTAGTACACGACTTATAATCATACTGTCTCCTGAAGCTCGTGCAAGAGGAATTGCTTTTAGATTCCAGTTATGTGCGCTCTGCAACTCACCTTTGTTGTAATTAATCAGACTAAGCGTGTTATAGGCATAGGCAAGTCCTTTCGTATATTCCAATTTCCCGGAAAGTTCAATGGATCGATGAATCAAGTCCTCAGCCTTTCTAATATCATACCTGTATAAGTCCCATGCCAGATTATTCAGAGAATCTACTAATAGAGTTGTTACATTGACATCATCGTAAGATTGGCCTGCATAAGAATCCTCCCTCAGGCTGACAGTAAAAAACATGGTTACAATCAGGATTCTATACATGTATTGCAGTCAAATAGTTAATTCACAGTTTCGAAAATGTTTAATATAGATAATATTTAAAGTAAATAAATATATTTGTAATTGAAGGTCACCAAATTATTGAACTTCACCCTAACAACCTGTTAGTTGAAATATCTTCTATTGAATATCGGTTAAGGGAGTGACAAAGTGTGAATATCAAGGGAGGTTTAAAGACTATTTGTCATTAAACTAATTTATTTAACATGTTTGACAGGATTCTCTTAATTGATGATGATCATCCTACCAATCTTCTTCACCGGATATTTATTGAAAAATCCGGGTTGTCAAATGATATCACTGAATTCACCTATGCAGAAACAGCACTTAAATGGCTTAAAGAGCTCGATCTAAGTGATTTCCCCTGCTTGATACTCCTGGATATTAATATGCCAAGGATGACAGGTTTCGATTTTCTCATCGAGTTTAAAAAACATTTTCCGGAAAAATATACTCGCAAAATCGTCATGCTCACCACATCGATGAATCCTGATGATGAACTCAGAGCGAGGGAAATGGGCATTTTTGATTATTTAACCAAACCGCTATCCGTAAAAAAACTAAGGATTCTATATTCTAAAATGAAAGAACAATCCTTACTTGAAGATGAAAACGACCTCAAATTCCAAACTTAGTTTATAATTTTATTGACAATAATAAAATGTAGTTTATCTTTGCGCTCAATTTAGTGGGACCGGTTAGCTCAGTTGGTAGAGCAACGCCCTTTTAAGGCGTGGGTCCTGGGTTCGAGCCCCAGACCGGTCACAAGTTTAAAAGAAAAGCTTTGGTGTAATTACCAAAGCTTTTTTAGTTTATAGCAATTCCTTTTGGGCCCTGAGCTAAGCCGAAGGGAGCCCCCAAGCCGGTCACAAGTCTGAAAGAAAAGCTTTGGTTCAATTGCCAAGGCTTTTTTACTTTGAATAAATTTCATTTAAGGCGAGAAGTTTACCCTGAGCAAAGCCGAAGGGAGCCCCCAAGCCGGTCACAAGTTTAAAAGAAAAGCTTTTGTTTAATTACCGAAGCTTTTTTAGTTTATAGCAATTCCTTTTGAGCCCTGAGCCATGCCGAAGGGAGCCCCATACTGGTCACATTTTTCAAAGCTTTGCTAATTTTATCCAAGCTTATTTATTGCTCTGTTATTGCAAGAAACATAGTTACCTTGAGACTGCAGCAAATTGCATGAAATCTATACATGTTATATAATGATCTCAAGATTGTCCGGACCGAGGATAGGTATTATCTTATTGCTCGGAAACGATCTCTACAACAAGCCCATCCTGACCAAGGATAACATTTTCAAATTCGGATTTTGCCTCTTCGAGTATTGGGTTGAGGTCTTTATATCGACTGGAATAATGGCCTGTTATTAATGTCTTTACCCCCGCTTTCCTTGCGAGTTCACCTGCCTGCCTGGCAGTGCAATGTCCACGCTCTCTTGCCTGTTCTTTCATATCATCGAGATAAGTAGTTTCAAAATACAGAGTGTGCACTCCTGAGATATAATTCAATAGGGATTCTTCATAGATGGAATCTGCACAATAAGCATAGGATCTCGGAACCGGGTTCGGATAAGTCAATTGTCGGTTGTCAATTGTCATTTCATCTATCAACAAGTCTTCACCGGACTTAACCGATTTAATCTGTTCAATACTCAGCTTGTACTTCTCAATAGCGGATTTTCTTATATTCTTTTCAGTTATTTTCTCTCTGA
>JAHHJO010000138.1:0-3346 GCA_018680275.1 Bacteroidia bacterium | reverse complement strand
GATCTCATCAGTGGTCATCATCCAGGGTCCGATCACTCCTGAACGATCAAAGTTCTTCCCTTGTGTGACATTAAACTTCGCATGACGCACCCAGTCACGCAGTGTTCCTTCATTCATAAGGGTGAGTCCTGCAATATGACTAAGTGCTTCTTCTTTTGGTATACGCCGTCCACCCTTTCCAATAATGATCACAATCTCACCTTCGTAATCCAGTTTGTCTGATTCCGGAGGACGGATGATATTCTGCCCGTGTCCCACAAATGAATCGAGGTATCTGAGGAAGACACTCGGATACTTGGGCAAGTCTGAATTATCCTTGTACTCGGCATTGCGATTGGCATAGTTAACGCCAATACAAACGATCTTTTGACCTGTAATGACAGGAGGTAAATATTCGATTTCATTTTCAGAATAGACAGGAGGTAAATCCCTGGCAATATCCTTAAGCCGATCCATGGCATCAAGCTCGATCCAGGTCATCAGGTTATTGCCATAAGCTGCACCGATATCTGTAAAACCAACCCATGTATCTTTTTCAACTACAGAACCATAAGTGATCCTGTCATTAACTTTATATGTAGCAAATTTCATTTCTCTTAATTGTTTTTTTCCATCCCTTTGCGAATACTGTTGAATGTAAGGTCCTGACCTTTGATTAATTCTTTGATCTCGGTGGATAAAATAACAGCATGATTATCCACATCCTCCTTCAGGTGTTCCTGCAGCAGGTCCATCCCGATCTGCGAGAATTCTTTAAGTACTTTTTTGCTCCTTCCTTCCCTCAAACGGATTAACAAATTCACCATCTTATAACCGGGTTTTCCATCAATAATATAGTGGTCATCAGATGATATCGCACGGCATTTCATACCCAGTTTTGGTGCATGACCTGTTGCTACCAAACGATCACACAATTCTTCAAAGAAAAGCTTATAATCCAAAGTTACATTCGATGTACATTCAAGTGTTATATTCGGCATCCTTAAAGATTTTAGTCTTCTGTCTTATTTCTTATGTCTAATATCTGCTCTAAGCCACATCATCAAAACCGGCGACTATCGGATTGGAATCAATTTCAGATTCTCTAACTTCCACACCTCTGAAAACCGATCCATGCTCAAACCATGATTTTGGAGCTGGCGCTCCCCACAAAGTTTGCCTCCTGGGGTCACGCAAATCCCATTCAAGTGGTTCCCAGTCAGTATCGATGGTCATATAATCACAGGTAAATGGTTCTACACGATGTCCATCAGGATCTAAAATGTACAGGAAGAAAGCATTTGAAATACCGTGTCTTCCGGGTCCTCTTTCAATATTCGCTACATATCCTTCCGATGCCATGACGTCCAACAGATGAATAATATTATTCACGCTTGCTGTCCATACACCTGTGTGATGCAACCTTGGACCTTTCCCATTTGTAAGTGCCATATCGTGCACATTTCCTTTACGATGTGTCCAGGCAGCCCACATATCCCCTTTTTCTGTTAATGTATATTCAGTCAGGCGAAAACCCAACTGCTCCACCATGAATTCATAGGTTGATTGGCAATTTGGTGTAAAGCAATTGATATGATCAAAACGCAAAGGTGCAAGTCCCTTATACTTTGCAAATTCCCGCATCATTGTAGGCACCCGAGTCTGGTGGGCATGAAATTCCATTGGTAATCCCATTGGCGTCCTGACAGCAAGTGTTCTTTGTTCACCATGACGGTTAACCCACGTTACTGGCAAACCCAATTTCTTGAAATGTAATTCCAGGGCATCGAGGTCTTTATCAAAAGTCACTTTAAAGCCGAGTGCCACAACTTCCGGTGTTTCACCTTTTTCAAGAACATAACAATGATGATTCTTTTCTTCAAGTCCGCGCAGGTAAAGTGTATCATTGGTTCTTTCAGTTTCTACAAATCCCATGATATCAACATAAAAATGTCTTGAAGCATCCAGATCCTTTACGATACAATGCACATGACTACACCGTTGTATGTTAAAAGGTAAATTAAAATTATGTGCTACTAGTGCCATATTATTATTCTTTATAATTCATTTATTTAACCTGGCAAGGGAAATATTACATTAGCCTGTCCGGTTCCAGAGCTTGGGAAATACTCACCTACCTGTTCGCACTTTTTATCATATTTATCCCATCCAAGAGCGCCATATAACATGGCCGTATCATGCATACTTCCTTCACCACAACAATAATCCGCATACTCTGGCAACATTTTGAGAAATGCGTCATGCTCGCCTCTTTTCCACAATTCCAGTACCCTCAGATCTACCTGTCGATTAAATTCACTCGATATCGTAAAGGTACCGTTATTTGCAGCATAATCCTCATTCGCCCATATCTTATGAGACAGGGATCCTGAAGCCAGGAGTAGTACTTTATGATTGCTTTCTTTTACAGCTTCAGCAATTGCTTCTCCCATCATTCGTGATGATTCATGACTATGGACTGTGCACATCGCGGCTACAGAGACCACTTTTAAATCACTGTCAGGATTCATAAACCACATAGGCACCAATGTACCATACTCCAGTGTCAGCGATTCAATATTGTGTGATTCGCAATGGACACCTTTGTCCATGGCCCTGGCCGCAATGGCTTCTCCAAGTTCAGGTAAACCCTCGTAGTCATATTCAAGATCCTGGATAAACTGCGGAAATTCATGACTTGTATAAACACCTTTAAAATGAGCTCCTGCATTGATATGATAACCGGCATTGATCAACCAATGGGTATCTAATACGATAACAGTATCTGCTCCGGCTTCCCTGGCACGTCTTGCTATTTCTTTATGCCCATCAATGGCCTGTTGCCTACACCCTTCCAGTCTTCCGGGTCTTAGTGACAGGAGCATGGTTGGTACATGCGTAATCTTGGCTGCCATGACTATTTCTCCCATGACTTCATTTTTTGATTAGATTATATTTTTCCCAGTTTCGGGATATTGTGATCACCCAGAGCGACAGAGATATTTTTGGTTTCCATATAAAAATCAAAACTGTACTCACCACCATCTCTTCCGATTCCGCTATATTTCACACCACCAAATGGTGTTGGTAAATGTCGCACGTTCTGACTATTGACCCATACCATACCCGACTTAACATTCAGAGCCATACGATGTGCTCTTCCTACATCACCAGTCCAAATATAAGCTGTCAAGCCATACTTTACAGAATTGGCAATTTCAACAGCTTCTTCTTCAGTCTCGAATGGAATTACTGTCAGGAATGGCCCAAATACCTCTTCCTGTGAAATCCTCATGTCACTGGTCGCATCAACAAATAAAGTTGGATTTACATAACATCCTGCCTGATCAATCTTTCCACCTCCAGT
>JAHHJO010000249.1:0-6990 GCA_018680275.1 Bacteroidia bacterium | reverse complement strand
GTACGAATGGAGTTCGTTGTTCCGAAGAAGAACACCAATTGAACAGAAGAACAGAATTCAAGATTATAGCGGGACCAGAGTCGATAGAGATAAGAAGAGAGATACAGAAGACTGTTATTGAGTAGTTTTCAGATGCTAGATGCTAGATGCTAGATGCTAGATGCTAGATGCTAGATGCAAGATGCTAGATTTAGTTCTGAGTTTATCTGTTTCAGCTACATATTTTCATTAAGGATCTTTACTTAAGAAGGATTGTTCAAAAACAAGCAAACTAAACGAATTAAGAATTTGTTTAAGACCTTATTGAATTATAACCACCTCAAAAAACGCCTCAACTACAATCGGTTCCGTATTTGCAATAATGTCCACCGTTTTTTTCAATGGTCCTAAGGGTTGACCCGTGCTGTCATAGACAACAGATATTCGACCGGATTCTCCCGGCAGGATTGGTTCGCGAGGCCAGTTAAGGGAAGTACACTTACAGGATGTAACAAATTCGATCAGAAGGTCTGCTTTACCGGTATTTGTGAAAACAAATTCAACCTCTTTTTTCTCTCCCCGCTTCATTGTTCCAAGATTAAGATGATTTTCCTGGAAAGATATAACAGGGATCGGGGGCGTTTCCGGTAAAACTGTTTTTGATTTACAAGACACGAATAATAACAAAACGAATAATATCCTAAAGTGCACTATTAAAGAAGTTCATTAAAAAATGTAACAAACTCTGATATCGATTTAGCCCCTACGTCTCCTTCACCCTGTCTTCTGACAGATACGGCGTGAGCTTCAATTTCTTTTTCTCCAACAATCAGTAATAAAGGAATTTTGTTTAATTCATTATCCCTGATCTTCTTGCCTATCGTCTCATTTCTGTCATCTACAAAACCCCTAATATCATGTTTGGCCAGTTCAAGTTTTACTTCTTCACAGTATGGAAGGAACTTGTTATCAACCGGGATCAATACATATTGATCCGGGGTAAGCCATAAAGGAAACTTACCTGCAGTGTGTTCAATCAGGATGGACATAAATCTTTCCATGGATCCAAAAGGTGCACGATGAATCATGACCGGTCGATGAGCTTTGTTATCAGAACCGATGTATTCAAGTTCAAAACGATCAGGCAGATTATAATCAACCTGGATGGTTCCAAGTTGCCATTTCCTGCCAATAGCGTCCTTGATCATGAAATCAAGTTTAGGGCCATAAAACGCAGCTTCTCCAAGTTCTGTGACCGTTTCCATCTCCACATCTTTTGTAGCTTCAATGATAGCGGCTTCAGCAGCATCCCAATTCTCGTCGGAACCGATATATTTTTCAGGGTTATTGGGATCCCTTAGGGAGATTTGTGCTGTAAAATCGTCAAAGCCCATTTTCTCGAGAACTTTTGTAGTCAATTCAAGGACGGATAGAAATTCGTCTTTGAGTTGTTCGGTTGTACAGAAAATGTGTGCATCATCCTGGGTGAATCCACGCACCCTTGACAAACCATGCAGTTCACCGCTTTGTTCATACCTGTAGACGGTTCCGAACTCACCAATACGAAGTGGTAATTCTTTATAAGATCTTGGACGATGTCCAAATATTTCACAGTGATGTGGGCAATTCATTGGTTTAAGCAAGAACTCTTCACCTTCCCTTGGCGTATGGATTGGTTGAAAACTATCCTCGCCATATTTCTCATAGTGTCCAGAGGTCACATAAAGGTCCTTTCCTCCAATGTGCGGAGTGACAACCATTTTATATCCTTGCTTTTCCTGTTCGCTTCGAAGGTAGTTTTGAAGACGTTCCCTTATCTGTGTCCCTTTTGGCAACCAGATAGGAAGTCCTGACCCTACTTTATCCGAAAACATAAACAATTCAAGTTCAGCACCTAATTTACGATGATCTCTCTTTTTGGCTTCTTCCAAAAGCACAAGATATTCCTTGAGTTCCTTTTGTTTTGGGAAACTTACGCCATATACACGGGTCATTTGTTTACGTGTTTCATCACCACGCCAGTAAGCACCAGCAAGGCTCATCACTTTGACAGCTTTCACCATTCCTGTGTGTGGAATATGTGGTCCACGGCATAAGTCTGTAAAATTGCCTTGCTTATAGAAAGTAATCGTTCCATCTTCCAGGTCCTGTAGCAATTCAATTTTGTATTCATCTTCTTTTTCAGTGAAATAGTCGATGGCATCCTGCTTTGAGATTTCCTGGCGGGCAAAAGTGTTTTTCTGCTGTGCCAACTCAATCATCTTCTTTTCGATTTTCTCAAAATCATCTGGGGTCAATACTGTATCACCGGTATCTATATCGTAGTAAAAGCCGTTTTCAATCGGGGGACCAATACCAAATTTCACATTATCATATAGAGTTTCGAGTGCTTCAGCCAGCAAATGGGCAGAGGAATGCCAGAATGCATATTTACCTTCTTTATCCCTCCAGGTATGGAGTTTTATTGAAGCATCATCATAAATTGGTCTTGTCGCATCCCACAATTCTTCATTGATGGATGCCGAGATGACATTCCGGGCAAGGCCCTCACTTATGGATGAGGCAATTTCAATTGCAGTTGTCCCTTTTTCATACTCTTTTACATTTCCATCCGGAAAAGTAATCTTTATCATCGATCTAATTTTCATGCAAGATAATGACAAATTAATTTCAGTCATCTATCTTTTCCCGATTTCAATATTTTTTGAGAATATGTGGGAATCTATTGCCATTTTTATACTGACATTGTAGTCCGAATTAATCTGTTTAGTTTATTGATCCCGCATTCATGAAAATAAAAGCATTCAAGGCTGTTTTCCCGAAAGTTGATCTTATTACATCTCCAAGTTCCTTTTTTTCCAATATCAAGTACACCTATTCTGAATACAGAAAAAGTGGGTTTTATACACCACAGGAAAAAGAAGGTATTTACGTTTACCAAATCAAAACAAGAAAAAGAAAGCATACCGGATTTATTTGCTGTACTGATGTCGATGATTTACGAAATAAAAAAATCAGGCCACATGAGAGTACCCTGGCGGCCAAAGAACAAGCCATGATGCATTTATTCATGCAACGGCATGCATTGGTAAAACCCGTTCTACTAGGCTATCGGCCAACCAATGGTATCGAAAAAGTCCTTAAAACGGCAATTCACGACAGAAAACCCATTGTAAAGGTTGTCTTTTCAAGTGAAGAACATATGCTTTGGTCAATCACAGACAATGAGACAATTAGTTCGATTATCACTCAGGCTCAGAAAATCAAAAGATCATATATCTGTGACGGGCATCACCGGTCTTCAACAGTCCTTCTTTTGAATTCAAGTAAAGACCTTGGTGAGGATTCGAAGAAATACGATGAGTTACTGACTGCATATTTTCCTTTTAATGAACTGGAAATCAGTGACTATAACAGGATTGTCAATATTTCCAGTATTATGCCGGCCTCCAGGTTTATGGCAAAACTTTCCAAGTACTTCAGAATCAAACGAATTAAAAAAGGAAGAAAGCCCGAAAAGAAACATGAAGTCAGTTTCTATATCGAGGGGTATTGGTACCGTATGCGATGGAAAAAAACATATCTCGAGCAAAACATTAAATCGCCAGTACTTCTGGATTCAGCTCTGATAAATCATTACATCTTCGAAAAGATTCTGAAAATCAAAAATATCAGGACAAATACACGAATCACATATTTTAGCGGCGAAGAACCAATCAGTAAAATTGAACGACATGCTGATGACCGGAAGTGTGGAATAGGTATTTGTATTTACCCTGTGGCCGTTAGTGAATTAACAACAACAGCAGACAATGGATTCACCTTACCACCCAAAAGCACATGGTTTGTTCCAAGATTGAAAAGTGGCATTGTGGCCAAAGATCTTTAATATGCGTTACATATCTTCTGACTATATAATTCCGGTAAGTCGACCACCTGTTCAGGATGGAGTCGTTATCCTGGAGGGTGAAAATGTTATAGATGTTGTAAACAGAGAATCCATAGGAGATGTGCCAACAGAACATTACCAGGGGTTCATTTTACCAGGCTTCATAAACACCCATTGCCATCTTGAACTTTCACACATGAGCGGACTTACCCAAACGGGTAAGAAACTAATACCCTTTATTTCAGATGTGGTCAAGTTCAGGGAATTTGACCATGAAAGTATTCGGGCTGCTATTGCTAAACAAGACAGCAGGATGTATAAAAGTGGAATACAGGCTGTCGGAGATATTTCCAATAAGGTAGACACCTTTGATCAGAAACTAAAAAGCAAGATCAGGTATTACACCTTTGTTGAAATGTTTGATTTTATGCAGGATAGTCTTTTTGAGGCCACTGTGGAAAAATACCGAAGTGTATTTAGTGCTTTGAAATTAAAGGAAGGTGACGGAAAAAGCCTGGTCCCCCATGCTCCATACTCTGTAAGTCCTGGTTTGTTTCAATTCATTAACAAGGCAAATCCTGACAACAGGATTATAAGCATTCATAACCAGGAGACAACAGATGAAATCAGTCTTTTTGTAGATGGGAGTGGTGGCTTTAAAGCATTTTTTGAAGGATTCGGATTTTCAATGGACTTTTTCCAACCCACAGGCAAATCTTCATTGTATTACGCTCTTCAACATATGAAAGCTGGTTGTAAAACATTGTTTGTTCATAATACGCTCACCAGTAAAAAAGATATAGAAGCTGTTGAAAACTGGTCTGATAAGAGCTACTGGGTCACTTGTCCAAATGCAAACCTCTATATAGAAAACCGTTTACCGGACTATAGTGCTTTTTTGAATCAAAGTTCCAGGATGACGATTGGAACCGACAGCATCATGTCCAACTGGCAGCTTTCGATCTGGGAGGAAATCAAAACAATTAAGAAGTTTCAATCTTATGTACCCCTGAAAAACTTAATTGAATGGGCAACAATAAATGGAGCGAAAGCATTGGGCTTTGACAAGGAAATGGGAAGTATTGAAAAAGGGAAATCTCCGGGGCTGGTGCATGTTGATACGACCTGGAGAGGAGAAGAAACAAATATTCAGAATAGCGCTTCTTCTCGTATTATATAGATTTGTTTATAGTGTCTTTTTCTTTTGAAAAATCGAGGAATGGATATTTGTTCTCAAGGATAGTCATACTATGCAAGAGTGTTTTCAGGAAACTTTGATGACTTTTTGAAGATTGATGAAGGGCTTTGTGTGCAAAGCTTTTCATAACTTTCTGCACTTCTCGCCTGATTTCTTTTTCAGAATTATTCATATGGGCTTTTTCAAAGCAATCATAAATGTATTCAACGGCCATATCTGTTGGATGCGTCAAATCTTCCCTGAAGAACCGATAATCCCTAAGATCGTCCAGGACAATTTCATAAGCGGGGAAATAAACCACATTTTCTTTCTCCATGCAGAGTTGATGTATGGCAATAAGGGCATTGGCTTTACTCAATTGATTATTGACCAGACCTTCCCGTAAGTGTCTGACCGGGCTCAATGTTAAGATAAATAGTGGTGGTTTTGAAGAAGCTTTGGTTAGAATTTCCATAGTATGCTTCAGAGCATGGAGGTTTTCTTTCGGTGTCAATAGTTTTTTATTGAAGAGATGTTGCGGTCTTTTATGACAATTATTAACAACATGTCCGTCAATTTCATAGACCCATGAAGTTCCTACAGTCAGAAAGACAACATCTATATCCTTGATGAATTGATGTGCAGCTTTGATGTTGTTGTTGATGTTACCAAGTGCTTTTTGTTTATCTGAGTGCTTGAAAGAACCATGAAAATCATGGTGAACCCACAAATCATCAACCTGAATTAATGCATCTTCAGGCAGCGAAATCCCGGAAAAACAACTCTTTATACAAGTAAGAATGCTTTTGGAATTAAATGTAATTCCGAAAGGGTTGATCAGGACCTGGTGTTTTGAATATGCCAATCTTTCAGCAATGTTTTCTGAAAAACAGGAACCCAGGGAAAGGATTTTTGAATTATAAGAGATTCGGCGATGATACTCTTTGAGTTCTATTGATGTTCTAAAGTGCATAAATGACTGATATTGATCATATTATTTGTAATTGTGGCATACTGATTGCTTAAATAAATAGAATGACTTGTTCACGAAGTATAATTTGCATTTTTTGTAGTAAAAAAGCATAAAATTCTGCTGAATGAGACATTTTTTTGTGCTAATTATTCTTTTAAATGCAATAACTTAGCTATTCTTGTTTTTCCAGTTTTTGAATGATAAAAAATTAATGATGAGGTTTACTAAAAAAGTTTTGTTTTTACTGACTTTTGTACTGAGTGGGACCTACATGATGTCCCAGGACATTCACTTCTCTCAATTTTATATGTCTCCACTCAATCTTAATCCTGCCATGACAGGTGTCATGAATTGCAACACAAGAATTGTTGCAAATTACAGGAATCAATGGTCCCAGGTATTACGGGGCGATGCTTACAACACGTATTCGGTTTCATACGATCAAAAAATCGCAGTCGGAAGATCTGACTACTTCGGTATCGGTGGATCGTTCTGGGGAGATAGAGCAGGTGCTTTGGCATATGGTACAACGCAAGGAAGGATTTCGTTTTCTTACAGTAAGAAAATGGGCGGATACAGAAAGTCTGCACATTATCTTGTCTTTGGTGCAGATGCCGGGATCACCCAACGGAGGGTGGATCTTACAAATGCCAGATGGGCGTCCCAACATGATGGAAACGGAGGAGTAGATCTTAGTTTAGGTGGCGGAGAAGTCAATATTACGGATACAGATTTTTTACATGCTGACCTGTCAGGAGGATTGCTTTGGTTCAGTGTACTCGATGACAAGAACAACTACTATGTTGGTTTGGCATTACATCACCTCAATCAACCAAATGTTTCATTCCTCGGGAATGAAGAAGCATTAACTAGCAGATTAACATTTCATGCAGGGGGAGAATTTGAAATCAACCCTGATATAAGTTTGGTACCTGGATTCATTTATATGTCCCAGGGACAACATATGGAATT
>JAHHJO010000328.1:0-3515 GCA_018680275.1 Bacteroidia bacterium | reverse complement strand
ATGGTATCCCAAATTGTGCGAATATGATTACCAGGGGTGGCATGCCAATCCATATGTAGGCAGAGAATTTTATGGTGTTTGGGGAGATTTCAATGTTAAAATTAAAATTGACAGGGAATACACGGTTGCGGCTACAGGGATGGTGCAGAATCCACAGAAAGTAGGCCATGGATACTCTGAAAAAGATACCAGGACGAAAAAACTATTTCAAAAAAAGAAACTTACCTGGGAATTTAAGGCTGAGGATGTGCATGATTTTGTTTGGGCAGCAGATCCTGATTACACGCACCTGGTAAAAACAACTGATATAGGAACAGAATTACATTACTTTTTTCAGTCTAATGACTTTACCCGTGATAACTGGGGGAGTTTGCACAACGCAATGAATATTGCACAGAAATACCTGAACAAACATTATGGGGTTTATCCTTACAAGACCTATGCCTTTATCCAGGGTGGTGATGGCGGAATGGAATACCCCATGGCAACCCTTATTACAGGGGAAAGGAGCTATAGCAGCCTGGTCGGTGTCAGTGTGCATGAATGGGTGCATAGTTGGTACCAGATGGTTCTCGGGACAAATGAAAGTCTCTATGCCTGGATGGATGAAGGATTTACATCGTTCGTCTCATCGGATGTGATGAATTATCTCAAAAAACAAAGAATTATTCCAGGGCAGCATGTAGAGAATCCCCATCAAAGTGTTGTTGAAGGATTTGCAAGGTGGGCAAAGACCGGGAATGACGAACCATTGTCAACCCATGCAGATCACTTTACATCAAACCAGGCTTATGGTGTAGCAGCCTATACTAAAGGCAGCGTATTTCTCAAGCAGCTGGAATATATCATTGGTAAGGATAACTTCGAAAAGGGCATGAAACGATATTACGAAGAGTGGAAATTCAAACATCCCAATGTCAATGATTTCATCCGCGTCATGGAAAAGGTGAGTGACCTGGAATTGGACTGGTACAAGGAGTATTGGGTCAATACTACCCATACAATTGATTATGGGATCAACGGTATCAGGGAAGAAAATGGCATGACTGTCATTGATCTTGAGAAAATAGGGTATATGCCGATGCCTCTTGATGTGAGCGTAGAATTAAAAGATGGGACCATGAAGCATTATTATATACCATCAAGAATTATGCGCGGAGAGAAGAATGGAGATATTTTTAATGGAGAAGTTCAAAAGGATTGGCCATGGACAAATCAACATTATGGACTGAAGGTCAGGATGTCTCCTCAGGACATTGAAAGAATATACATCGACAGGAGTTCAAGATTTTCCGATATTGACCTGAGTAATAATGTATGGCCAATTGTTGAAGAATAAAAGTAGATACCCTTTATAGTTCCTCACTTGCTTAGTAGTAAAAAGAAACTGATCCTTCTCTATTTGACCAGAAATAATATCTAAATAAGGGGATTTTACCTGGATGTTACATAATTACAATCGAAAGTTACATGAGCCTGTCATCAGTCAAGCTCACTCATCTTAGTATTGTTTCATTATTCATTTATTAAAAAATAGAATTATGAAAAATCTGCCGAGTGTCTCTTACAGCTTATTGCTTTTTTTATTTCTCAATACATTATTTCTTTCGTGTTCCAGGGATAATGATGAAATTATAAAAAATGAAGAACCAGTCTTTCAACCGATTCAAGGACAGGTCGTTGATTATATTACTAAAGAAGGTATTCCTGACCTTGATCTTGAACTTATCTGGAGAGATTTGTTTGAAGGAGGTGTTACAGATAGAGGCCGCACTGATAATAATGGAGAATTCACTTTTTACGAAGATGGGTGGATCGAAATAAAAAATCATTCCAGTAAATATCAAAAAGGAGCCTGGATCGACGGAAAGTATGATCTTTTTTATTACCTACTTGGAACTTATGCAAGGACGAACTATGGTTCTTCAGAATCACTGACTATTGAAGTGTATCCTATAACACGTATCAAAATCAATATCCGAAATGGCAATCCATTAAATTCTGATGATAAGCTGGACCTTTCTGTTTCAAATACTTCGAAAGGTGGATATCATTCGGATGATCCTGTTTATACTTTTCAATACAAAGGAATAGATGTCAATGAAGTTTTCGAAGATGTTACGATCAAGGCGAACATGGTTCAGATTGATTATATGGTCACCAGGGCTGGTCAAACAGAAAAATTTACAAAGCTTGTTGAGTGTACGCCCGGAGGCTTGACGGAAATTGATTTGGAGTATTGATTTTCAGGCTCTTTTATTATTATAGTCAAAAAGCAAATTCTAAATTGTGAATTTAGATTAGTAATTCACTCAAATTTTGATTTGGAACAATAATATTGTTAATGTATCACTATTTTTCTTTGCTATCTATTTCATAGCAGGTTGTTATACACCTGTTGAGCAATATAGTGAAGCTGGTCATGGAGATTATGTGGGTGTAATATCTTGCGTCGAATGTCATCAGAAGGAGTATGATGAATGGAATGGTTCGCATCATGAACGATCTATGGACATTGCTAGTGAAAGAACTGTAAAGGGTGATTTTAATGATCATCTCTTTAAAAGTAAAGGTGTTACGAGCAGGTTCTACAGAGATAAAGGTGGTTTTTATGTAAATACAGAAGGACCAGAAGGAAAATATGGTGATTTTGAAATAAAATACACCTTTGGGGTTTATCCGCTCCAGCAATATATGGTGGAATTTCCAGGTGGAAATATACAATGTTTGTTGTATGCTTGGGATGCTGAAAATAATAAATGGTTTGATCTCAATTCAGGTGATCAAGTGGCTAATGATGACTGGATGCACTGGACCAAAGGGAGTATGACATGGAATACCATGTGTGCTGACTGTCATTCAACCAATCTGAAGAAAAACTATGATGAACTGGACAAGACTTACAATACCACTTATGATATCATCAATGTAAGTTGTGAGGCCTGTCATGGTCCGGGAGAAACACATGTGGCCTATGTTAATTCAGATGCTTACCAGGATGGTCAGCGGATTGATGGTTCATTAATGTATCAACCGGTTGCCCAGGATAAAAAGGAATTGATCGATGAATGTGCCAGGTGCCATTCAAGACGTGGACCAGTTACGGAATTCTATGATCATAAAGGCACATTCCTGGATCATTATTTACCGAGTACAGTTGCGCCTGTTTTGTACCATTCAGATGGACAAATTCTTGAAGAGGTATATGTGTATGGATCTTTTCTCCAAAGTAAAATGTATGATCGTAATGTAAGTTGTATCGATTGCCATAACCCTCATAGTCTTGAATTAAAATTTGAAGGAAATTCGCTGTGTACGCAATGTCACGTTACAGATGATTACAATAAACCGGATCATCATTTTCATGATCCAGGTACAGAAGGTTCAGAGTGTATTAGTTGTCATATGCCGGGCAGAGTCTATATGGGCAATGACTATCGAAGAGATCATAGTTTCAGGGTCCCAAGACCTGACTTGAGTCACAAATACGGGACGCCAAATGCCTGCAATGATTG